>NZ_JBXWSK010000119.1:0-6762 GCF_059613385.1 Ruegeria sp. BHSA162 | reverse complement strand
TTCAGACGCAAGACAGGAACGGATCCTTGGAACATTCGAGAAAAAATCAGAAATGGCTCGCCAACGCCTTCTGCCAATCCGCTGCAAATTCCTGCGGCACTGTGTCTTTCAACAAGGCACCTGGCTCGATAAAGGTGTAAAGTTCCGCGTATGAGCACTCGCGCTCATTGGCAATTCGGCGGTAGATATCGGATGGGCCGAGGTCAGATACGCGCTCTTTCCCCATTGCACCCAGTATTTCGCGAAAGCTTTCCAGAGTGGCGTCATGAAAGCGGTGAACCCGCTTGCGTTTCTGCGGCACGTTGACCGCGCGCCCGCGAATGGGATCCTGTGTTGCGACGCCTGACGGGCAGCGGTTCGTATTGCAATGCAGGGCCTGAATGCAGCCCACGGCGAACATCATCGCCCGCGCCGCATTGCACATGTCAGCCCCCAGCGCGAATTTCTCGATCATGTCATAACCAGTTGCCACTTTGCCTGAACAGACCACCCGGATCTTGTCCCGCAGACCTACTCCGCGCAGACAGTTGTTCACGAAGATCAGCCCTTCGTTCAACGGTACGCCCAGACGGTTGGTAAATTCCACAGGCGCCGCGCCGGTCCCGCCTTCGGCCCCGTCTACGGTGATGAAATCGGGCAGAATGCCCGTTTCCAGCATGGCCTTGCAGATCCCCATGAACTCGGACCGGTTGCCGATGCACAGCTTGAAACCGACGGGTTTGCCCCCGGACATTTCGCGCAGGTGTTGGACGAAATGCATCAAGCCCGTTGGCCCGTCAAAGGCCGAGTGAATGGGTGGCGAAATCACATCCTGATGCACGGGCACGCCTCGAATAAGCGCGATTTCTTCGTCGACCTTGGCCGCCGGCAGAACACCACCATGGGACGGTTTCGCGCCTTGGGACAGCTTGATCTCAATCGCCTTCACGACGTCCTTCTGGGCATTCTGGGCGAACTTGTCCTTGTCAAAGCCGCCCTCTGCCGTCCGACAACCGAAGTATCCGGTGCCAATCTGCCAGATTATATCGCCGCCTTCGGCAAGATGGTGCGGCGACAGCCCGCCCTCGCCCGTGTTGTGTGCGAAACCGCCATCCTTGGCCCCGCCGTTCAAGGCGCGGATCGCGTTGGCGCTGAGTGCCCCGAAGCTCATCGCTGAAACGTTCAGCCGCGATGCGAGATAGGGCTTTTCACACTGAGGACCGCCAAGCATCACACGCTCTTCGCTTTCCGGAACGTCCTTGGGCGCAAGCGAGTGATTGGCCCGGTGATATCCGACTTCGGTGATATCGTACTGGGTGCCGAAGGCCTGAGTGTCGACCTGTCCCTTTGCTCGTGAATACACCAGCGCGCGAATGATCCTATTGAAGGGCCGCCCGCTTTCGTTGGTTTCCACGAAATACTGGCGGATTTCCGGGCTGACGAACTCCAGCATATACCGGAAATGGCCCAGAACCGGATAGTTGTTCAGTACGTTGTGTTTGGTGGTCAGCATGTCGTACAGCCCGACCAACGCGTAAGGGACCAGCAAAATCAGCAGCCAGAATGCCGGAGGCCAGTACAAACCCCAGACCACGGTCAAAGGCAGAACCACATAGGTCACGACATAATATATTCGACGTACGATCATCTTGCTCTCCCTTGGGCCAATCGGTCAGAGGTTGGCCTTGAGTTCCTTGACCCAGTTGTCCCACTGCGCATGTTCACCCTTGGCCAGCAGGATGCCTTCTTTCAGTTTCGACATGCCGAATCCCCAGGCCATCTTGGTATCGATATGCGGAGGCATGACCAACTCGCCGGGCGTGACCATGGCGTCGATGATGAATGGCTTTCGGCTGGCTTTGGCCCGCGCGACGGCCTCGGGGATGTCAGCCGCATGTTCCACACGGACCCCGTCCCCACCGCAAACCCTCGCATATTCCGCAAAGTCCGGGTTCACCAGATCGGTAGCAGCGGGGTTCAGCGGATAACCCGCCACCTCCATCTCCATTTTCACGAAGCCGAGCGTCTGGTTGTTGAAGACCAGCACCTTGATGGGCCACTCGTAGCGCACGGCAGTCACGAAATCCTGCATGGACATGCCAAATCCGCCATCCCCGCAGAACGCCCAAACCTCGCGCTGCCGATCCAGTGCGGCGGCTCCCAACGCCGAAGGCAACCCGGACCCCAGTGACGAATGGTTGAAAGACCCCACCATGCGCCGTCCGCCTTTCATCCGGGTCTGACGCGCCACCCAGACCGTGCATTCGCCGATATCCATTGCAAATATCGCGTCATCGGCAGCCTGGTCGGAGACCTGCCGCGCGAATAGCTGCGGGTGGAGTGGCTCGGTGTCACGCTCGAGGCTGGAGTCGCGGTCTTGCTGCGCCAGCCATTTCGTACACAGCTTGACCTGACGATCGGCAAACGCCCTGTCGTCCTTTGCGGCCAGCTTTGGCAAGAGCAAATCCAGCGTCGCGCCCACATCTCCCAGCAATCCCGATGCGATGGGCGCGCGGCGTCCCAGATGTTCGACGTTGCGATCGATCTGGATGATTTTCGCATTTTCCGGCAGGAACCACTCGTATGGGAAGTCCGTTCCCAGCATCACCAGCACATCGCAGTCGCGCACTGCATGATACCCGCCGGGATTGCCGATCAACCCAGTCATCCCGACCACGTTGGGATCATCATAGTCAAAAATGTCCTTGCCCTTGAGGGAATGCGTGATCGGCGCGTTCAGCCGTTGGGACAGAGCCAGAACCTTGTCTTTGGCTTCTCTGCATCCCACGCCGGCGAAAAGAGCGACTTTCCTGCCCGCGTTGATGATCTCGGCCGCACGGTCGATTTCGGGTTCGGGCGGGATCAGCGTTGATGGCGTTTTCAGGATCGGGTGCAGTTGGTGCAAGCTGGGCACCTGCTGTTCGGACACGTCTATGGGCAGTTCGATCCGCACGACCTCGCGGTTGATCAAGGCGCGTTGCACGGCGATCTGAGCCAGTCGCGGCATCTGGTCCGGCGAATTGATCACGGCCTGATAGCCGCAGACATCCTCGAACACCTTCTCTAGATTGACTTCCTGGTGGTAACCGGTCCCGCGCTCCCGATGAGCGACCTGACCTGTGATCGCCACGACCCCTGCACCCTCACGCCGGGCGTTGTACAGTCCATTGATCAGGTGCAGCGCTCCGGGACCGACGGTTCCGGCACAAATCCCGATCCCGCCGGTCAGATGCGCCTGGGCATAGGCTGCATAGGCTGCGTTTTCCTCGTGCCTGACCCCGATCCATTCGAACCGGCCATCCCCGCGCATGGCTTCAAGCAGGGGGTTGAGCGCATCGCCCGTCACGCCGAAGATCTGGCGCCCTCCGGCATCCGCGAGAATATCCAGCAATACCTTGCATACGGAATTCGACGTCATGACCTGCCCTCTGGTTCCGACCCCATCGGGCCTGTCCCGATAGATCGTGGGCAGGTTGCCCTTTGATTGCAAGCCTTTGTACTGCCACCCCAAGCATCGGGCGGATTTGCGGTGGCTTAGTTGCGGCGGTTGAACCCGGGCGGCACAGCCGCTATCCAAATCCAAACCCCACAGGCGGAGAAGCGTCCTTGGCCAAAACTCAGGCGGCAGTTTCGGGGAAGCCCATGATGTACGCCGCCGTCTTTGTCGGAGGAGCGGCTGGGTCGATCCTGCGCGAACTGTTTGCGCTGGAAATTCCGGGGATGCCGTTGCTGACATCGACCTTCGGCATCAATGTCGTGGCCTGTTTCATTCTGGGATGGCTCTACGCCATACGCGGCCGGGTGCATGCCCATGTTCTGCACCTCGGGGCCGTTGGTTTCTGCGGCGGATTGTCGACGTTTTCGTCCTTTGCCGCCGAACTGGAACGGATCGCTGAAACCGACGGCTGGTCGGTCATCTTCCCGTTGGCGGCCGAAGTTATCTGTGGTTTGGGCGCGGCCATTCTGGGCGAGGCAATCGGACGCCGCCGCCGCTCAGGAGGGTCGGCCGAATGACCGATCTGTATCTGCATGCGGTGTTTGGGCTGGGCGGCGGACTGGGAGCAGTCCTTCGCCACTGGGTCGCGCGGGCCATCACCCACGACCTGCCGATCTCGACGCTGGTCGTGAACGTATTGGGCAGCCTGTTGTTGGGGCTTTGGATCGGGTACCTCGGCGGGCCCGTGGAGATGGCCGAAGAAGAAAAGCGCCTGGTTTTCGGCTTTTGCGGAGGGTTCACGACATTCTCCAGCTTTGCCTACCAGTCTCTTGAACTGCAGCGCGAGCGGACGATTGTCCTTGCGGGTGGAAACATCCTGCTCAGCCTCGGACTGTGCTGGCTGGCCTTGTGGCTGGGACTGTGGGTGATGGGCTAGCCGGTCGCTACATGCCCGGCATGTGCATCCGCATAGCCAGATTGCCCAGGATCCAGACCGTTCCAAGAATGATGATCAGAAGAACCAGCGTCGAGAACAGGACCAAATCCAGATCTTCGCGGCTGCTGCGGCGACGGTCGATATGCAGGAAATAGACCAGCTGAACAATCAGCTGCGCCAAACCCAACAGCCCAATTGCAAGGTAGACACCCTTGGTCTCGATGCCGAACCAGTAGGCGATCGCAAACACGGTGAGTGTCAGCAACAGCGAGCCGCCATAGCCGATCACATACCGGCGCCGCTCGCGCCTGTGCATCTCGGACCGTTTATCCATAGGTCAGCCCTCCGAAATACACGATGGTGATGATGCCGATCCAGATCAGATCAAGGAAGTGCCAGAACAGTGCCAGCCGCACCACGCGCGAAATCACGAGGTCGGTCATCCCCATGACCCGCAGTTGAATGCCCAGAACGACCAGCCACACACAGCCCGCCGCCACATGCAGCCCGTGCAGAGGCACCAACCCGTAGAAGGCGGACAGGAAACCGCTGCGCTGCGGGATGCCACCCTTTTCCGCCATCGACATGAAATCGCGGATTTCGAGGACCAGAAAACTCAGCCCAAGCAGCAGCGTAACCCCGAACCACAGGACGATCCGACCGCGCGGCAGGTTGTATTTCAGCGCCAGCATGGCAAGTCCAACAGTCAGGCTGCTGGTCAGCAGGATCAGGGTCTGGGCAAAGATGCTGTAGAGATCGAACAAGTCGTGCGGGCCAGGACCACCGGCCTGCGCGTCGATCATGGTGATGTAGACGCCGAACATCAGCCCGAAATAGACCAGGTCGCTCATCAGAAAGACCCAGAAACCGAAGGTCACCACTTCGGTCGCCTTGTGGGCGCTGGCATGACGCCGCCCAAGGTTCAGACCTGGGTAACTGTGGGTTGGTGCAGGCTTCATGTCGCTGCCTCCAGATCCGGTCGGGCAAGCCCGGTGTTTTCTGGCGCACCTTCGTGATCCCGGTTCACAGGGGTCGCGTTGCGAACCAAGTCCAGCCAGGCCTCGTGCTGCCTGCGCACGTCTTCAGCTGAAACCACTTCTTCGGTATCGGTCTGAAAGGTCCACAGGATGAATGACAGGATCATCATCACGGTCATCAGCGCCGCCAGCCACCAGATCCACCAGACCAGCGCAAACATCCACACACCGCTGAGCACGCAGAGCACGAAACCGATACCGGTGTTGCGTGGCATAGTGATGTCCTCGTACCGGTCGGGGTGCGGGTAGGCCTCGCCACGCTCTTTCGCGGCGGCAAAATCGTCGCGGTCCGTGACATGCGGGATGATCGCGAAATTGTAGGGCGGCGGCGGGGCCGGGATCGACCATTCCAGCGTGCGGGCGTCCCAGGGGTCGCCAACCGATACGCGGCTCTGTTCGCGGTTGCGGATGCTGACCCACAGCTGCACGACGACCGACAGCAAGGCCGCCAGAATGACCAGCGCGCCGATGACGGCCGTGATCATGTAGGGGTGAAAGCTCGGGTCCTCCCAACTGTAGGAGCGGCGCGGCATACCCATCAGGCCCACGAAATACAGCGGCAGGAAGGTCAGCATGAAGCCCACCGTCCACAGCACGACCGATATCCGCCCCCAAGCCTCGTCCAGGCGGAAGCCGAACGCCTTGGGAAACCAGTAGTTGTAGCCCGCAAGCAATCCGAACAGGACACCCGGCAGCAACACGTTGTGGAAATGCGCGACCAGGAACAGCGTATTGTGCACTTGATAGTCAACGGTTGGGTTGGCAAGGATCACCCCGCTGAGCCCCCCGATCACGAACAGCATCAGAAAGGCCAGCCCGTACAGCATCGGCACCGAGAACCGGATGCGGCCGCGATACAGGGTGGCCATCCAGTCATAGACCTTGACGCCGGTGGGTATGGCGATCAGCATCGTGGCGATGCCGAACACCGCATTGATCAGGGCGCTTTGGCCCATGGTGAAGAAATGGTGCAGCCAGACGGTGAACGACAGTACCGCGATCGACATGGTCGCGATCACCAGCGAGTTGTAGCCATAGAGCCGCTTGGCCGAGAAAGTCGCGAAGACTTCGGAATAGATGCCATAGGCCGGCAGAACCAGAAGATAGACCTCGGGGTGGCCGAACAGCCAGAACAGGTTGGCATAGTTCATCATGTTGCCGCCCAGGTCATTGGTGAAGAAATGGAAATCAAGATACCGGTCGGCGGCCAGCAACAGTGCCGCCACCCCCAGGGGCGGCATGGCGAACACGATCAGGATCGAGCTGCAGATGATCGTCCAGCAATACATCGGCAACCGCATGAATTTCATCCCAGGCGCGCGCAGTTTGTAGATCGTGACGGCAAAGTTGATCCCCGTCAGGGTGGTGCCGAT
>NZ_JBXWSK010000118.1:0-7005 GCF_059613385.1 Ruegeria sp. BHSA162 | reverse complement strand
CGTGCCAACGGATGTGTCACCCGAAGTCCGATCGCTTGTAACTGCTGTCTTGGCGGATCTGGAGCGGGAGGCGAAGGGCGTGAGGATTGCCGAGCGGATTCGCTCCGGCTTTGAAGTGGCTATCGTCGGCCCACCGAACGCGGGTAAGTCGACCTTGCTGAATGCACTTGCGGGCCGGGAGGCGGCAATTACTTCGGAAAATGCTGGCACAACCCGTGATATTATCGAGGTGCGGATGGACCTGGCAGGCTTGCCGGTCACGTTGCTGGATACGGCCGGGTTGCGCGAAACCGAGGACCACGTAGAGGGTCTTGGGATCGCTCTGGCCAGAAAGCGGGCGGAAAATGCCGACCTTCGCGTATTTCTGACCGAGGACCCGCAAGCTTTGGGAATCGGTATGCAATCAGGCGACATCCAGGTTTTGCCGAAATCCGACCTTCGTTCAGACGGGACCGATGGTGTATCGGGGAAGACAGGTCAGGGAATAGACGGCCTGATCCACAACATATCGGTGGTTCTGAAAGAGCGAACCGCAACTTCTGGTATTGCCACCCGGGAACGCCATCGTGTTGCAATGCTGAAATCTTCGGCCGCTCTGTCCGAAGCGCTCAGGGTTCTGGATTCCGGCCCGGACCTGTACGATATTGCAGCAGAAGAGCTGCGAACCGCCATCCGCGCATTGGAGTCTTTGGTCGGTCGAGTAGATGTGGAAAATCTGCTGGACGAAATTTTCGCCAGCTTTTGTTTGGGTAAATGAGGAGTGTTTCACGTGAAACATTCGGAGTTTGACGTCGTCGTGATCGGAGCGGGGCATGCGGGGGCCGAGGCGGCCCATGCCGCGGCCCGGATGGGTGCTCAGACAGCTTTGGTGACACTTTCGGAAGCCGACATCGGCGTCATGTCGTGCAATCCGGCGATCGGTGGACTTGGAAAAGGCCACCTGGTTCGAGAGATCGACGCGCTGGACGGCGTTATGGGGCGGGTTGCAGACCGGGCGGGAATCCAGTTCCGCCTTCTGAATCGCCGTAAAGGGCCCGCCGTACAAGGGCCTCGTGCGCAGGCCGACCGTGCGCTGTACCGGGCTGCAATGCAACAGGAAACAAAGGTGCGCAAGAACCTCGAAGTCATTACAGGAGAGGTCATAGATTTCAGAATGGACGGTCATCGCGTTGCGGGGGTGGTTCTGTCCGATGGATCTGAAATCCCGGCGAAAGCGGTTATTCTAACCTCGGGAACGTTTCTGCGGGGCGTGATCCATATCGGCGATGTTCAGAGGCCCGGAGGCCGTATGGGCGACAGGCCGTCTGTACGACTGGCTGAGCGGTTGGATAGCTATGACCTGCCGATGGCGCGGCTGAAAACCGGGACACCCCCGCGCCTAGATGGGCGCACGATCGACTGGGACGGATTGGAACGGCAGGACGGTGATGATGACCCGACCATGTTCTCATTCTTGTCCAAAACACCGGTGGCGCCGCAGATATCTTGCGGCATCACTCACACGAACGCCCGAACCCATGAAATCATCGAGAAGAACCTGAGTCGCTCTGCGATGTATGGGGGGCATATCGAGGGAGTAGGGCCGCGATATTGCCCTTCGATCGAAGACAAGATCGTTCGGTTTGCGGATAAGGACTCTCATCAGATTTTCCTAGAGCCTGAGGGGGTCAATGACCACACTGTGTATCCAAACGGGATTTCGACTTCGCTGCCGCAGGATGTCCAAGTCGAGTATGTCCGATCCATCAAAGGCCTTGAGTCTGCAGAGATCTTACAGCCGGGCTACGCCATTGAATACGACTATGTGGACCCGCGTGTGTTGAACGCGTCCTTGGCCTTGCCGGATATCCCGGGACTATATCTTGCGGGGCAGATCAATGGAACCACAGGATATGAGGAGGCGGCCGCTCAGGGCTTAGTCGCAGGCCTGAATGCCGCGCTGGAAGTTCAGGGGCGAGATGCAATTCATTTTACCCGAGCCAATAGCTATATTGGTGTGATGATTGACGATCTGACCACACGGGGTGTAGCGGAACCGTATCGGATGTTCACCTCGCGCGCCGAGTTCCGTCTGTCCTTGCGCGCGGACAATGCGGATCAACGCCTTACGCCGCAAGGCCTGGAAATTGGGTGTATATCGGATCATCGTCGCCTGGCTTTTGAAACAAAAATGGAAAAGCTGGGTGCTGTGAAGTCAGTACTGACCGAACGGACCTATACACCCAAGGAAATCCGCGCAGCTGGCATCGAAGTAAATCAGGATGGTAACCGCAGGGACGGAATGGCAGTCTTGGCGTTTCCGAACGTGTGCTTCGAGGACCTTGTGCCGCTGATCCAGCAGTTGGAGGATGTCGACCAAGACACCCGTCGGCAGATCGAAAGGGACGCGCTCTACGCTAACTATATAGCTCGGCAACAACGAGACGTTGAAGCCATGAAGCGCGACGAAATCTATGCCATACCCGCGGATTTTGACTATTCCTCGCTCACAGGTCTTTCGAATGAGTTGAAACAGAAGCTGTCAGCCGCGCGACCGGCAAACATTGCCCAGGCGAGCCGCGTGGAGGGTGTTACGCCTGCTGCTTTGACCTTGGTACTGGCAAAACTCAGAAGCAGTCAGAGAGCAAAAAAGGCATGAACGGCGACTCGTGCGCTTCGCCCGATGGCTTGAGTGTTTCACGTGAAACATTCGAAAAGCTGTCAATCTTTGTCGATCTTCTGCGGAAGTGGAATCCAAAGATTAACTTGGTTTCGCGCAGCACTCTGCCTGAAGTTTGGTCGCGGCACGTAAAGGACTCGATCCAGGTCTTTCATTTGGTTGAGCCGAAGAATCACTGGGTCGACCTAGGAAGCGGTGGCGGATTTCCCGGGTTGGTCTGCGCGATACTGGCCGCTGAAGCTTCGCCTGAGACGGAATTTACCCTGGTTGAGAGCGATCAGAGAAAATCGGCGTTTTTGCGCACCGTCATCCGCGAAACCAAGGCCAACTGCTCGGTGATTTCAAAACGGATTGAGGCTGTTGATCCTTTGGGCGCTGATGTCCTTTCCGCAAGGGCGCTCGCGGACCTGACGACTTTATTGTCATTTTGTGACAGGCATTTAAAGGAAGATGGAGTGGCCGTGTTTCCCAAAGGCGCCACCTGGAAAAAAGAAATCGACGCGGCCCAACGGGAATGGAATTTTACCACGGAGACAGCTAATAGTTTAACTGACCCCCAGGCTGTCATCCTGAAGATCAAAGGAGTCTCACGTGGTTGATCTGTCGCGCCCTGCAGGACCTCGTATCATGGCGGTTGCCAATCAGAAGGGTGGGGTTGGCAAGACCACGACAGCGATCAATCTGGCGGCGGGTTTGGCCGAGGCAGGATGCAAGGTTCTGGTCGTGGATCTGGACCCGCAGGGAAATGCGTCCACCGGGCTTGGGGTCGAGGATCGTGATTGGACCACGTATGATTTGATCCTGGACGAGGCGCCCTTGGAGGCCGTCGTGCAGGAAACCGAAATCGAAAACCTCAATATCGTTCCGGCCACGGTTGACCTCAGCTCGGCAGATATTGAGCTGATCTCGAATGAAAAACGCAGCTACTTGCTGCACGACGCGCTCAGGCAACCGGCGATCGACAAATTCGGTTTTGACTTCGTTCTGATCGACTGCCCGCCGTCCCTCAATCTGCTGACAGTCAACGCAATGGTGGCGGCGCATTCGGTGTTGGTTCCGTTGCAAAGCGAGTTCTTTGCGCTGGAAGGCCTTTCGCAACTGATGCTGACGATCCGAGAGGTTCGCCAGTCCGCGAATCCAGACCTCAGAATCGAAGGTATTGTGTTGACTATGTATGACAACCGCAACAACTTGTCCCGGCAGGTCGAAAAGGATGCGCGTGACAATCTGGGAGAGATGGTATTTAAAACCAAGATACCCAGAAATGTCCGGGTCAGCGAAGCGCCGTCATTTGCACTTCCGGTCCTTCAATATGACTCGGGGTCTCTGGGGGCGATGGCGTACCGGCATCTGGCACGCGAAATCATGCAAAAGAACAAGAAAGTGGCTGCCTGAGCGGCTGTCAGGAGGGCGAAGTGAGCGCCAGAAAAGGAAAACCTCGCGGATTGGGGCGCGGCTTGTCCGCCTTGATGGCGGACGTATCACAGGATCCTGAGGGCCGGGTTACGGTTGAACCACGTCGGCCGGACATGAAGGTTCCGATCGAGAAGCTGCGGGCCAACCCGAATCAGCCGCGCCGCACATTCTCGCAGGATCAACTGGACGAGCTTGCTGCCTCGGTCAAAGAGAAAGGGATCATCCAGCCCCTGATCGTTCGCCCGGTCGGCGGCGGCGAATATGAAATCGTCGCGGGTGAGCGCCGCTGGCGCGCCGCGCAGATGGCGCAGTTGCACGACATTCCGGTCATCGTGCGCGAATTCGACGACACCGAAGTACTTGAAGTCGCCATCATCGAAAACATCCAGCGGGCAGATCTGAACGCAGTGGAGGAGGCCGCTGGCTACAAGCAATTGATGGATCGGTTCGGCCACACCCAGGAAAAGTTGGCCGAAGCCCTGGGCAAAAGCCGCAGCCATATTGCCAACCTTCTGAGGCTTTTGTCACTGCCGGGTGACGTTCAAGCCCTTGTTATTGAAGGTAAAATCTCGGCCGGGCACGCGCGCGCCCTTATCACTGCGGATAATCCGTCCGAACTGGCAAAAATTGTCGTGAAAGACGGCTTGTCAGTCCGCGCGACCGAAGCGCTGGTCAAGAAGCAGCAACAGGGCGACAAAGATCGTCCCGCACCGCGGTCGCGTGACCTCAATGCAGGCAAGGACGCAGATACGCGGGTTTTGGAAAAAGACCTTTCCGCGATTCTGGCGATGAAGGTGGTCATCAACCACAAGCCCGGAACCGAGACCGGGCAGGTCGTGCTGACCTATGAAAACCTGGATCAACTGGATGATCTCTGCGCAAAGCTCAGCCGTTAGGGCGTGACCAGATAAAGATCATCACCGCGCCCAAGGTCACGGCCTGAATAATCAGGACATGGCTGGGCACAGAGACCAGAACCGACAAACCAAAGACGGCGGCAACCGACAGGGTCGCCGCCTTTTTTGCGGCTGGCCGGATCGCGCCCGAGGTTTGCCAATCAAGGATTAACGGACCGAAGGTTCGGTGAGACATCAGCCAGTTGTGCAGACGGGAAGAAGAGCGCGCGAAACAGAAGGCGGCCAACAGTAGGAACGGAACGGTGGGCAGCAGGGGCAGGGCAACGCCGATCATGGCCAAGGCGACGCAGAGCAATCCAAATGTGGCCCACAAATAGTGCATGACTAATCCAGCAACTCACGGATCACCGCATTGAGAACCGCGCGGCCGTCAGCAGTGGCGGAAACGCGGGGGCCGTCTTGGGCGATCATTCCGATGTCCTGCAGGTAGCCCAGTTTGCGTTGCGGCAAAGGGTGCCCGGACAGGCAATTGAAACGGTCCATATCTAAACCCTCAGTCAAGCGAAGGCACATCATGAGGTATTCATTCGCTTGTTCTTCGGCGGTCAGCGGGGTCCGCAGCTTTTCGCCATTTCCTTGCGTGGCAGCATTCAGCCACGCGGTCGGAGCCAAATGGGTTTCGGTTGCGATCCGTTGGCCGTTCACCGTGATCCTTCCATGTGCGCCCGGTCCGATGCCGACATAATCGCCATAGCGCCAATAGATCAGGTTGTGCCGAGACTCGGCCCCGGGAACAGCGTGGTTCGACACCTCGTAGGCGGGCATGCCGTGGGCTTCGCAGATCTCTTGCGTGGCCAGATACATATCGGCTGCGTTGTCGTCCTCGGGCAGGCCACGCAGCTTGCCGACAGAGTAGCGGTCGCCGAATGCGGTGCCGGCCTCGATGGTCAGCTGGTACAGCGACAGATGGTCGATCGTCATCGACAGCGCCTCGGTCAGCTCGGCGCGCCAGGCTTCAAGCGTCTGGTACTGGCGGGCATAGATCAGGTCAAAGCTGACCCGGTCGAAACAGGTGCGGGCGATGTCGAAGGCCGCGCGTGCCTCGGCCACGCTGTGGATGCGGCCCAGCCGCCGCAGATCTTCGTCATTCATCGCCTGAATGCCCATCGAGATCCGGTTCACGCCCGCATCGCGATAGGCGGCGAACCGTCCGGCGTCGACCGAGCCGGGATTGGCCTCGAGCGTGATTTCCATGTCATTGGCGGGCCGCCAAAGGCTGCGGGCGGTGTCGATCACGGCGGCAACGGTTTCGGGCGCCATAAGCGACGGGGTGCCGCCGCCAAAGAAGATCGTGTTCAGAACCCGGTCGGGGGTTTCGGCGGCCGAGCGCTTCAGTTCGGACAGATAGGCGTCAAGCCATTGTTTTTGATTAATATTTCTGGAAACATGGCTGTTGAAATCGCAATAGGGGCACTTGGCCTCGCAAAAGGGCCAATGCACGTACAGGCCAAAGCCCCCGTTGCGCCAATCATCCGCCAAAGCAGCCTTTCACGAACAGCTCGACCGCGCGACCACGATGGCTGATCTTGTTCTTTTCCCAGCGATCCATCTCGGCAAAGGTAATGTCGAATCCTTCAGGGACGAACATCGGATCATAGCCGAACCCGTCCTTGCCGCGGATCGGCCAGACCAGATGACCGGGTGCGACGCCCTCAAACACCTCGTCATGGCCGTCGGGCCAAGCCAGTACCAGCGTGCAGCGGAACTGGGCAGTGCGAGGATGCGGGGCGTTGCGCGCCTCAAGCTCGGCGTGGGCGCGGGTCATGGCCATCAGGAAATCGCGGCCATTTCCGGTTTCGGCCCAGTCGGCGGTGTACACGCCCGGCGCGCCGTCCAGCGCATCGATGGTGATACCGGAATCGTCGGACAGGGCGGGCAGGCCGGTGGCCTGTGCGGCGGCGTGGGCCTTGATGCGCGCGTTGCCGACGAACGTGTCCTCGGTCTCTTCGGGTTCGGGCAGGTTCATCTCGGCCGCGCCCACGACGGTCACGCCAAAGGGCTCGAGCAGATGGG
>NZ_JBXWSK010000117.1:0-7132 GCF_059613385.1 Ruegeria sp. BHSA162 | reverse complement strand
GCCTCGTACAGCGCATCGATCAACGTGACGAACCGCTTCGCCTCGTTGAAGTTGTTGCGCGACAGGCGCGGTATGTCCTCGAGCACCAGCACTTTTACCGCATCAGCAATGGCCAAATAGTCCCCCGGCCCCAACATCCGGCCGCACAGATCATAGAACGAGGCCCGTGCCACACCATTGCGAAAAGCGGGCAACACTACCTCGCGCCCCTTGACATGCAGGGTCAGGGGTTCGGCCGGCCCACCGGACAGGTCGGCCCACACGGCCCGGATCTTCTCCCGCGCCTCGGGTCCGATGGGCGTGAAATAGACCGGCGAGCCCTCGAGCCGGTTCTGCCGGTAATCCGTGGGCGAGGTCAGTTCCCACACTTCGAGCTGCTGCTTGATGTGGTGGATGAAGGGCAGGAACAGCTGCCGGTTTAGGCCATCCTTGTACAGATCGTCGGGATGACGGTTGGAGGTGGTCACAACGACGACGCCACCCGCATGCAGCATGTCGAACAGCCGCCCGACGATCATCGCGTCGGTGATGTCGGTGATCTGCATCTCGTCAAAGGCCAGCAGGCGCACGGATTTCACGACCGAGGCCGCCACCGGCGCCAGTGCATCCTGCACGCCGGTTTCGCGCGCCTCATGCATGCCAGCGTGGATTTCCTGCATGAAGGCATGGAAATGGACGCGCCGGGCCGGAACTTCGCCCAGCGTTTCGACGAACATGTCCATCAACATGGACTTGCCGCGCCCCACGCCGCCCCACAGGTACAAGCCCTTGGGCGGCGGCGGTGCCTTGCGGAACAGCCCGCGTTTCACCGGCGCGGCCAGAGCCGCCCGGATGCGCTCGAACTGGGGCAGAACGGCCTCTTGCGCGTCGTCGCGGTTCAGGGTGCCATCGGCAACGCGGGCCTCGTACAACGAGATCATGTCGGTCATGGCCCGAGCCATAGCGCCCGCCCGCGCCATTGAAAAGAAGGCATCCTCCGGCACGCATCAATTTTGGTTAATCGTGACCGCAAAACTCCTGAATTGACGAGTGAGCCCAAGCGGATACTGTCGGCGGGCTGAACCCGGAGGCCCAATGACCCCAACCGCCCGTCTGCTCAACCCGGTGCTGATCGTCGGATGCGTGATCATCACGGTCAGCTTCGCCGTGCGCGCCTCGTTCGGAGTGTTCCAGATTCCGATCGCCGAGGAGTTCGGCTGGCTGCGCACCGATTTCTCGCTGGCCATCGCGATCCAGAACCTGGCCTGGGGCATCGGCCAGCCGATCTTTGCCGCCATCGCCGAAAAGATGGGCGACCGGCGGGCGATCATTCTTGGTGCGCTGACCTATGCGGCGGGGATGGTACTGTCGGCTTGGTCCGTTACGCCCTTCGGGCATCAGCTTTATGCCTGGCTGGTGGGCTTCGGTATCGCAGGCACGGGCTTTGGCGTCGTGCTGGCGGTGGTCGGGCGGGCCTCGACGGATCAGAACCGCTCGATGTCGCTGGCGATCGTAACGGCAGCGGGCAGCTTCGGGCAGGTGATCGGTGCGCCGACGGCTGAATGGATGCTGACCTTTCTGCCGTGGCAGCAGGTGTTCATCATCTTCGCCATTGCCATTCTGGCCCTTGTGCTGACACTGCCCTTCATGCGCGCACCCGCGCAGGTCAGCAAGGCCGAATTGGAAGAAAGCATGGGCCAGATCCTGGGCCGGGCCTTCCGCGACCCGTCCTATGCGCTGATATTCTTGGGTTTTTTCAGCTGCGGCTATCAACTGGGCTTCGTCACCGCGCATTTCCCGGCCTTCGTGACCGAGATGTGCGGCCCGATCCAACCCGGCGGTGTCCTGCATGCGATGGGCATCACCACAACGTCTGCTTTGGGTGCGCTGGCGATCTCGCTGATCGGGCTCGCCAATATCGGAGGCACCCTTCTGGCCGGATGGGCGGGCAATCACTTCCCCAAGAAATACCTTCTGGCGGCGGTCTACACCGGGCGCACTATCGCGGCTGCGGCGTTCATCCTGTTTCCCATCACGCCTTTGACCGTGATCCTGTTCTCGCTGGTCATGGGGTCACTATGGCTGGCGACGATCCCGTTGACCTCGGGCCTCGTCGCGCATCTTTACGGCTTGCGTTACATGGGCACGCTGTATGGCATCATCTTCTTCAGCCATCAGGTCGGGAGTTTCCTGGGCATCTGGCTGGGCGGCCGAATGTATGACCTTTATGGCGATTACACAGTTGTCTGGTGGATCGGCGTGGCCATCGGCGCCTTCAGCGCGATCGTGCACCTGCCGATCCGCGAAAACCGCTCCGCGCAGCCCGCGGCCGCCTAGGATCAGGCGGCCTCGTCCGGGGAGAGCAGACCTTCAGCCACCAGCCTTTCGGCCCAGCCCTGCGGGCCGTCGAAATGGTGGGTCTGCCATCCACGCGTACGGGCGGTTTCGATGTTGTCGATCCGGTCGTCGGTGAACAGCAGCGTCTCGGGCGGCAGGCCGTAATCCTGTTCGACCATCTGGTAGATCGGCTCATGCGGTTTCACCATCTTCATCCGCCCCGAGACATAGTGCCGGTCGAACTCGTTCAGGAACGGATAGACGGTGGTGGCATAGTCGAAATTCTGCACCCCGAAATTGGTCAGCGCAAAGACCGGCACGCCCTTGGCTCGCAGCGCGCGCTGCAACCGGACCGAATGCGGGATCTCGGGCGCGGCCAGTTCGATCCAGTTGTCGTGCCACATGCGGATCTCATCGCTCCACTCGGGGTATTTCTCGGCCCAGGCATAGATCGTGTCGGTGAAGTGATGCCCCTGATCGACCAGGTCGTTCATGCCGTGCAGGTCGACGGCCGAGAACATGGCGCGGCGCCGGTCCTCGCCGATCACGCGGTCATAAAACCGCTCAGGCTGCCATTCGATCAGAACGTTGCCGATGTCAAAAACGACCGCTTCTACGGGCATGGGGGTTCCTGTTCGCTTGTGTTGCGTTTGGGGCTGACTGAACCAACCCGCCGAGCGGGATGCAAGGCCAAACTCAGCCGCGCAGGGCGGCGCGCATCTCGCGCTCGAGCGCGTCCAGAAACCGCGACCGGTCGGCCTTTGAAAACGGTTTGCCACCGCCCCCGGCACCCAGCGGGTTGGCGGCGCGCAGATCCGCCATCAGATCGCGCATCGCCAGTTGCTGGCCGATATTTGCGGCGGTGAAGGCTTCACCGTTGGGACGCAGTACGCGCGCGCCGGCCTCGACGCATTTGGCGGCCAACGGGATGTCCGAGGTGATGACGATGTCGCCCGCGTCGCACCGCTCGGCGATCCACTTGTCGGCCTCGTCCGCGCCTTGTGCCACGGTCACGATCTGTACCAGCGGGTTGGCCGAGGGGCGCAGCCCGCCATTTGCGACCACCACCATCGGCACCTTGTGCCGTGTGGCGACGCGTTCGGCCTCGGCCTTCACCGGGCAGGCGTCGCCATCGACATACAGGGTCGTCACGCCTGCTTGGCCTTCTTGGGCGCCAACTTCGCTGGCTCGGGCGCATCGGATTTGCGCACCTTGAACTCGTCCGGGATCGGCATCCGGTTGAAGGCGTCGAGCCCGGCGATCTTGTAGGCCTCGGCCAGGGTCGGATAGTTGAAGGTGTTCTGCACGAAATAGTCCACCGTGCCCTTCAGGTTCAGCACCGCCTGGGCGATGTGGATCAGCTCGGTCGCGCCTTCGCCGACGATCTGCACGCCCAGCACCCGGCGGGTTTTCAGCGAGAACAGCATCTTCAGCATCCCATGCTCGAGCCCCATGATATGCCCGCGCGACGTCTCGCGGAACCGGGCCACGCCTACCTCGTAGGGAATGCCACGTTCCTGCAGCTCTTCCTCGGACATGCCGCAGGTCGAGATTTCGGGCACCGAGTAGATGCCATAAGGGAACCAAGGGCTTTCGGGCAGGGTGGGGGTCTCGAGCGCGTGGCAGGCGGCCACGCGGCCCTGCTGCATCGAGGTCGAGGCCAGCGATGGATGCCCGATCACGTCGCCGGTGGCATAGATATGCGGCACCGAGGTCTGATAGGTCTTGCGGTCCACCGAAATGCGGTTGCGGTGGTCGGTTTCGATCCCAACCGCACCCAGATTCAGCGCCGAGGTGTTGCCCATGCGGCCCGCCGCGAACAGCAGCATCTCGGCCCGAACATGGCGGCCGTTTGACATGGTGATCTCGACATGCTTGCCGGCGTCCTCGATCTTTTCCACGGCCGAGCCCAGCCGCAGGTCCACCCCGTTTTCGCGGATCTGGTGTGTGAATTCCTGGATCAGGGTCTTGTCGATGAAATCCAGGAAGGTCTCGCGCGGCTCGATCAGCGTCACCCGCACATCCAGCGCCGAGAACATCGTGGCGTATTCCACCCCGATCACGCCCGCGCCGATCACGCAGAGCGAGCGCGGGATCTCGGCCATTTCCAGGAACTCGTCGCCGTCGACGATGGTCTTACCGTTGAAGGGCACGTAATCGGGGCGATAGGTTTTGGTCCCGGTCGAGATCAGGAATTTCGCGGCCGTCAGGCGGGTGGTGTCGCCCGCATCGGCTGTGACCTCGATCTCGTGTGGGCCGACAAAACGGGCTACGCCGTCCATGGTTTCAACATGGTTGCGGTTGAACTGGTGCTCCAGCACGTCAACCTCATAGTCCAGCGTCATGTGCAGCCGGGCTTTGAGGTCTTCGGCGCGGATCTGGTCCTTGACCCGGTACGAGCGGCCGTAAAAGCTGCGTTCGCGCCAGCCAGACAGGTTCAGCACCGTTTCGCGCAGGGTCTTCGACGGGATCGTGCCCGTGTGCACCGATACGCCGCCCAACCGGTCACGGCGGTCAACCACCAGAACCTTGCGTTTCAGCTTGCCCGCCTGAATCGCCGCCGCGCGGCCCGATGGACCCGAGCCGATGATGATCAGGTCATAGTCGTATTTGCTCATCCCTCAGTCTCCGTACAGGGCTTCGGCGTGGAAGGTGACGTGGTCCTCCATGAAGGTGGACACGAAAAAGTAGGAATGGTCATAGCCGGGCTGCAACCGGTTCGTGGCCTGTTGACGGCGCTCGGCGATGGCCTGTGCCAAGGCCTCGGGGCGCAGCAGGTCGATGAACTGGTCGTTGGTGCCGGTGTCGACCAGGATCGGGCCGTCAAAGCCCTTTTCCTTCATCATCAGAGTCGCGTCATGTTTGGCCCAGGCGTTCGGGTCATCGCCCAGATAGGCACTCAGCTGCTTGCGGCCCCAGTCGCTGGCCGTCGGGTTCGAGATCGGCGCAAAGGCCGAGACCGAGCGGAACCGGCCCGGCAGGTTCATCGCCAGCGTCAGCGCCCCGTGGCCGCCCATCGAATGGCCGGTGATGGCCTGCCGGTCGCCATCGATGGCGAAGTTTTCGACCAGCAGCGCGGGCAGCTCGTCAGCCACATAGTCCCACATGTTGAAATGCGGCGCCCACGGCGATTGCGTGGCGTTGACGTAGAACCCGGCGCCCTGGCCCAGGTCGTAATCCTCATGATCGGCGACCCCTTCGCCGCGCGGCGAGGTGTCGGGGAAGACCAGTGCGATGCCTTGTTCGGCGGCCCAGCCCTGCGCGCCCGCTTTGACCATCGCGTTTTCATGGGTGCAGGTCAGGCCCGACAGATACCACAGGACCGGAACCGGGCCGTCCTTGGCCTCGGCCGGCAGGAACAGGCCAAAGGTCATGTCGCACTGGCACGCCGCCGAGGCGTGGCGGTACACGCCCTGCACGCCACCGAAACAGGCGTTTTCGGAAAGGGTTTCCATCTGGCATCATCCTTACGTTGGGTTCGTGCCATGGCTAACGGGCGAAGGCCCCGGCGTAAAGTCCGGGCACCAATGTTCGCACGCATTTTGAAGTCGCCGCGTCAGAATGCGGCAACCCACGCGATGACCACCGGCACGGTCAGAATGCTGACAATGGTCGACAGCAGAATGGCGGCAGATGCCCGGTGCGGCGCCACCCCATAGTGGGCCGCCAGCATATAGACATTGCCGGCCACTGGCAGGGCGGCGGCGGAGATCGCCACCGCCGCGGCAAAAGGATCAGTCGGCAGCAGCCACAGCAGCACCACGGCCACACAGGCCGGGTGCACGGCCAGTTTGCAAAAGCTGAGCCACAGCGCGATCTGAACCCGCTCGGCTGATTTGCTGGCCAGCGAAGCGCCAATGGCAAACAGCGCGCCCGGCGTGGCGGCGCCACCCAGAATGGTCAGAAAATCGTTCAACGGGTCAGGCACCGGCATCTGCAGGGCCGACCAGATCAACCCGGCCGAGATCGAGACGATCATGGGGTTTTTCAGCAGCCCGACTCCGATGAGCCGCAGCGTCCCAACTGTCAGCTTTCCATCCCGCCCGCCGTTGATCAGGATCACGATCAGAGAGGAAAACACCACCAGATCGACCGTCAGAACCAGCATGACCGGCCCGATTGCGGCTTCGGAAAACAGCAGGGCCAACATTGGCAGACCCAGAAAGCCCACATTTCCGATGGCGGCGCTTTGCGCCTCGACCGCCGCGGTGGGGATGTCGAGCCCGCGCAGATAGGCGACCAACGTGGCCAGCGCGTATACGCCCGCCGTGCCGATCAGGTAGCCCAGCATCAGCCGCGCGTTGAAGATCTCGGCAAAGGGCAGCGTGGCGGCAAAGCGGAACAGCATCGCCGACAACGCGAAATAGAACACGAACTTGGTCAGATAGGCCGTGGCGTCTTCGGTGAAGAACCGGCTGCGCCCGGCCCAGTATCCCAGGCCGATGATCGCAAAGAAGGGCAGGGTGCGCAGAAAGATATCGACCATGCGCAGATTGGTAACATAGAATTACCACATCGCAAGCAGGGTCATCACCCGCTGCCGATCAATATTCCGGCTGCCAGCACCAGCGCTCCGCCCAAAACGACCTGAAAAGCGGCACGAAAGAACGGAGTTTCCATATAGCGGTTCTGAATCCACGCGATCGCCCACAATTCGAAAAACACCACGATGAATGCAATGATCGTGGCCGTCCAGAATTCCGGGATCAGATAGGGCAGGGCATGGCCCAATCCGCCGACCGTTGTCATCACGCCGGACGCCAAACCCCGCTTGACCGGTGATCCACGGCCCGACAGCTCGCCATCGTCCGATGCC
>NZ_JBXWSK010000116.1:0-7811 GCF_059613385.1 Ruegeria sp. BHSA162 | reverse complement strand
GTTTTGCCTTGTCGGTGGCCGTCAGAAGGATGTCTTCACCTGTTACCTCGCGCCCGTCAAAGCGCAGCTCGATCGTACGGGCATGGGTAAGTCCGAACACCTTGGCGTACCCATCATGGCCCGCCATCACGCGCGCGCCTTCGAACGAATCCTCGAACTCTACCGGCACCTCGCTCGGGCCATCCACCAGCGCTTCGTTCGCGGTTCCCTTGGTCGGGGCAGCCAACCGGGCGCTGGAGTATCCATCCAGGCAAAGGGTCGAGTGCGAAGGCGTGGCCCGCCCGGCCCGGCGCCACTCCAACCCGAAGCTTTCGCCCGAACCGCAGTTGACGATCAATGGCCGACGACCCGAGGTCAGCTCGAAAGCCAGCGTCGAGGCGTGCGCCATGTACGAGGCCGCCCCTTTGGCCGGGGGTGCTGCGTCGATGATCACCGTGGTGCGGGCGGCGGCCAGACGGGCATAGCCCATGGTCAGACCTTTGACGGGTTTGGGCTTGACCCCGCTTTGGGCCAGCGCCTGTTCCAACCGGCCTTCTATCCCGCGGCCACCGCCGTGAAACCGGGCCAACCCGCCGTCTGCATGACGCAGGCTGCGCAGGGTCGGGGCAATCCGTTTGATTGCTGCCGTCTGAGCGGCGGGCGTACCGCGCCCCACTTCGCTGAGCGCGGCGGATGTCCAGGCCAGTAGGGTAAAGACCTCGAGCAGTTCCTCCGGATTCCGCGTGGGAATGCCGCCTTGGGCGTCGATCTGAGCCTCGCATTCCCGCGCCAA
The DNA here is from genome assembly GCF_059613385.1 of Ruegeria sp. BHSA162. NCBI lineage: Bacteria > Pseudomonadati > Pseudomonadota > Alphaproteobacteria > Rhodobacterales > Roseobacteraceae > Ruegeria > Ruegeria sp. BHSA162. Next base: position 7,039 of record NZ_JBXWSK010000116.1, on the reverse strand, counting down.
AGCCCGAACGGCCGGGTCCGAGATGTCTTCCATCCCCTCCAGCGCCAAACCGGCCTGAACCAGGCCGGCCAGCGCCTCGAAACGGGGCAGCCCCGGTGTCGCCGCGTGCCAGCGTTTGGACAGGAACCAGGTCTGTTGTGACAGAGACCGGAAAAACAGGCGGCTATGGGCCTCGTCCATACCGCGCAGCAGGAACAGCGCGTGATTGATCCAGCGGATCAGGCGGCGTCCGGTCAGGTCCGGAGCCCAGCCCGGACCCTGCCCCTTGCCGTGGGTTTCGATCCAGCCCCAGACCCAGCGTTGCGCCTTTTCCCGTGCCGCGGCATCACCCACCGCGGCCAGATCGTCCAGCCAGGCAAACCCGTGGCGTTCAGCATCGAATGCGGCGTTGGGGGCCACGACCTCCCACAAGCCCGTGTCCGGGGCTTCGACAAGGTAACCGGCAAACAATAGATTTCCCGCCACCAGTTGCCGCCCGCGCGCAAATGAACCGACGGTGCGCGGCTCGGGCTGACCGACAAAGCCGCTGACGGGTTTCCGGCGCTGGCTGAGGCGCGCGTAGAGACGGTTCTGAAACCGCACCCATCGGTTGGCCATGGTGTCCGAATTCGACATGACGTGTGTTGCTCTGCCCCTGCCGCTCTGCTGGCGTTTGAACCAACGATAGCCGGGCCGGTTCGTCAAGTCATCGAAAAGCGACCGGTCAGGCCGATTTGTTCAGGCAGGCGATATAAAACCCGTCCATTCCGCCCAGATCGGCCCAAAAATCGGGACGCAGGCGCAGCCCGCCTTCCTCGGTCAGCCAGTCGGGCTGAACGCCGGGCACCTGCAGCGCGGCACGGTCCACCTGCATGTCGGAATGCTGCGGCAAAGCCTCTTCGATCTGCACTTCGCCTTCGTCAGGCAGCAGCGAGCAGGTGCAATAGACCAGCCGCCCGCCGGGTTTCAACAGGGTCCAGGCATGGGCCAGCATCCGGGCCTGCAACTCGATCAGCCCACCGAATTCGGAGCCGTCCTTGGCAAAGGGCAGATCCGGGTGCCGCCGGATGGTGCCGGTCGCCGAACAGGGCGCGTCCAGCAGGACCGCGCCGTACTGGCCCTGGTGGTCCAGCGCGTCACCGGCGACCACCCGGGCCGACAGCCCGGTCCGTTCGAGGTTTTCCCGCACCCGCGCCAGCCGGGCCTCGGAAATGTCCAGCGCGGTGACCTCGGCCCCCGCCGCCGCCAGTTGCAGCGTCTTGCCGCCGGGCGCAGCGCACATGTCCAGAACCCGCTCGCCGGGCCGGGGCGCCAGAATCCGCGCCGGCAGGGCGGCGGCGGCATCCTGCACCCACCAGTCTCCGGCCGCATAGCCCGGCAGGGCCGAGACCTGCCCCGCGTCAGTAACCCGCACCGAGCCGGTCGGCAGTTCGGTGCCCATTGGGATCGTGGCGCCGGGTTTTGGCGTCAGGTCCAGCGGCGCGCCGGCGAAATGGGCCTGCTCCATGCCCTTGACCGCCTCCGCGCCCCAGGCCACGATCAGCGGCTCGCGCAGCCAGTCCGGCAGGCGCGGCACCCGCATCTTGGGCCAGGCCTCGGGGCCTTCGGCGGCGATCTTGCGCAGAACCGCGTTGACCAACCCCTTGAGCCGCCCGTGCTTGCGCGAGCGGCCGACGATCTCGACCATCGCGTTCACGACGCCATGCGCAGCCTCGCCCTGGCACAGTTCGACCGTTCCCAGACGCAGCGCGTTCTGGACGGTCAGCGCCGGTGCGCGCCGCAGATGCCCCTCCAGCAGGCGGTCTGCGCGTTCAAGTCCGCGCAGGGTCTCCAGCGTCAAGCGCTGCGCCCGGGCGCGGTCTTCGGGGGCCAGGCGGTCCAGCGCCCCGGCCGCGAGGCATTCGGACAGCAAGCGCCCCTCGCCCAGGATCTGATCCAGCAGATAGATGGCGCTGCGCCGCGCCGCAGTCGGAGTGTTGGTCATGAAACCGCCTGTGCAAGGTTTTCGCCCGCATTGCCATCAGCGGACGAGGGCGTATATCAAGGCCATGCACGGAAAGGAACCCGATGTCATGAGCGACGACCGCACAGACCTGCCGCCCGCCGCCCGGCGCGCCCTGGCCGAGGCCGAAGAGCGCCGGCGCAAGGCTGAAGCCGAGGCCAAACCCCTGCCCAAGGAGCTGGGCGGACGCGACGGCCTCGATCCCGCGCGCTATGGCGATTGGGAGAAGAAGGGCATCGCGATCGATTTCTGACCGCTCAGACCGCCGCGCGCAGGGCCTGCAGGAAATCGCCGATCAGGGCCTGCTGCTTTTTCGACTGCGCCCGGTCCCGCGGCCAGGTCAGCCAGTATCCGTCGCGGGTTTTCAAATCGGGACGCCCCAGCCGGATCAGACGGCCCGAGGCCAGATCTGCCGAGGCCAGAGCGACCGACCCCAAGGCGACCCCCAGCCCCTGCCGCGCCGCGCCAAGGGCGTGTTCCATCGAATCAAAGCTCAGACCGGTGCGTGGCAGATCCGTGTCGCCCGTCTTCTGCATCCAGTCCTGCCAGCCGGGCCGTTCGCCGCGTAGGTCGATCACCGGCGCGCCCCAGCTGACGCCCGGCGCCGCCATCGGAGTCAGAACCTCGGGCGCGATCCGGTCGGCGGCGCGCCCCGGCCAGTTGCCGCGCCCATAGCGGATCTGAAGCCAGGTCCGCTCGTCCTCCAGCGAGGACCGCCGCGCCACCGAATCCGTGGTGACCTGCACCTCGGGCCGCAGGGCGCGAAAGGCCCCCAGGCTGGGCAGGACCAGCGCCTGGATGTGCGAGGACAGCCCGGCCACCCGCAACGCGCGCGGGGCGGTGCCGAACAGATCCTCGGTGTTGCGTTCCAACGCCCGCAGGCTGTCCTGCACCAGCGGCAGATAGCTTTCGCCCTCGACCGTCAGCGACACGCCGCGCGCTTCGCGCACGAACAGGGACCGGCCCAGCCAGGATTCCAGATTGGCGATGCGCTGGCTGACTGCCGCCTGGGTCAGGCCGAACTCGCGCGCCGCGGCCGAAAATCCGCCCAGCCGCCCGGCCGCCTCGAACACTCGCAGCCAGTCCAGCGGGGGCAGGCCGACCTTTTTCTTGCTCATTAGATTTTCCAACTCTCAGATGGAACAAGCCTTAATTGTCGTAATGACATATCCCGCGTATCTCCTCAATCAAAGCCCGCGCTGAACAGGAGAGCCCCATGCTGCGCCACGCCACCCATGACCCGGCGGTCGTTTCGGTTGAGTTCGAAGACGGCACACGCGCCCGTTTCCACGCCATCTGGCTGCGCGACAATGCGCTGGACCCGCAGACGCGCGACCCCGGCAACGGCCAGCGTCTGATCACGATCGGCGACATTCCGGCGGGGATCGCGATCCAGGCGGCCGAGGTGGCGGGCGGCGACCTGCAGGTGACCTTCGCCCCCGAAGACAAGACCGTCACCTTCCCCGCAAACTGGTTGGCCGCGCATGTCTATGATCGGGACCAGACCCGCCAGATGGGCTGGCTGTCGCCGGGTATCACCACCTGGGACGGCGGGTTCGCAGCCCCGGCTGGCGACTGGACGCAGGTGCATGAAAACCCCGCCGCCAAGCGCGACTGGCTGGCGGCGGTCGCCGAATACGGCTTTGCCATGCTGACCGGCGGCCCGACCGAGTCCGGTTCGCTGCTGAAGGTCGCCGATCTGTTCGGGTATGTGCGCGAGACCAACTATGGCCCCTATTTCGAGGTGCGGACCGAGGTGAACCCGACCAACCTAGCCTATACCGGCCTTGGCCTGCAGGCGCACACCGACAACCCCTATCGCGACCCGGTCCCCACGCTGCAGATCCTCTATTGCCTGGAAAACAGCGCCGAGGGCGGGGAGTCGATCGTGGTCGACGGCTTTCGCGCGGCCCAGCGCCTGCGCGACGAAAACCCCGAGGGCTTTGCCCTGCTGGCCGGCTATCCCGCGCGGTTCGAATACCGCGGTTCGGACGGGGTCTGCCTGCGCGCGCGCCGCCCGATGATCGAGCTGTCGCCCGATGGCGAATTGATCGGCATCCGCTTCAACAACCGGTCCTCGGCCCCGTTCGTTGATGTGCCCTTCGACCGGATGGAGGCCTATTACGCCGCCTACCGCCGTTTGGGCGAGATCATCGACGACCCGACCTTGGGCGTGGCGTTCAAGCTGGAACCGGGCGAAAGCTTCATCGTCGACAACACCCGCGTCCTGCATGCGCGTCTGGGATATTCGGGTGCCGGGTCGCGCTGGCTGCAGGGATGCTATGCCGACAAGGACGGGCTGCTGTCGACTCTGGCCGCGATGCGGATGGCGCAACCGGAGGCGGCGGAATGAAACCCGATTTCCAGACCCTGACCCGCGACAACATCGTGGCCTTCATCGCCGATATCTTCGACCGGCGCGGAGGCGAGGAATACCTGGGCGAGCCGGTCACCATGGCCCAGCACATGCTGCAGGGCGCCACCATCGCCGAGCAGAACGGCATGCCCGAAGAGATCATCGTGGGCGCTCTGCTGCACGATATCGGGCATTTCACCTCGGAATTCGGCACCTACCACCCCGACGACACCGAGGACCGCCACCACGAGGATGCCGGCGCCGAGGTGCTGGAGCGGTTCTTTCCGTCGGTCATCACCGATTGCTGCCGCTATCACGTCGCGGCCAAGCGGTACCTGTGCGCAACCAGGCCCGAGTATTTCAACCGCCTGTCGGCGGCCTCGGTCCATACGCTGGAATTGCAGGGCGGCCCGATGAGCGCCGAGGAAGTCGCCGCATTCGAGGCCAACCCGAACCTGAAAGAGATCATCCAGGTCCGGTATCTGGACGAGGCCGGCAAACGGCCCGACATGGACACCCCCGACTTCGACCATTTCGCGCCGATGGTTCAGCGCATGGTCGACCGGCATCTGGGCGAGGGTTAAAGCCCCAGCACATCCACCATGTCATATTGGCCGGGGGCCTTGCCCTGCCCCCACAGCGCCGCCTTCAGCGCGCCTCGGGCAAAGATCGCCCGGTCGGTCGCCACGTGGCGCAGCACGATTCGTTCGCCCGGCGCGGCGAACAGCACGTCGTGTTCGCCAACGATGTCGCCACCGCGGATGGCGTGGAACCCGATATGGCCCCGCTGCCGGGCGCCGGTGATCCCGTCGCGGCCCCGGTCGGCGACATCGGCAAGGTTCACGCCGCGCCCCTCGGCCGCGGCCTCGCCCAGCATCAGGGCCGTCCCCGAGGGCGCATCGACCTTGTGATGGTGATGCGCCTCGATCACCTCGATGTCGAAATCCTCGTCCAGCGCGGCGGCGACCTTCTTGGTCAGTTGCACCAGCAGGTTCACGCCCAGACTCATGTTGCCCGCCCGCACGATCACCGCATGACGCGCGGCGGGTTCCAGCGCGGCGATCTGTTCGTCGCTCATGCCGGTGGTGCCGATCACATGCACGCAGCGCGCCTGCGCCGCCAGCGCGGCGAACTCCAGCGTCGCCTCGGGCGCGGTGAAGTCGATCACCGCCTGGGCCTGGGCAAAAGCCTCGAGCGGATCGTCGGTGACGGTCACGCCCAGCGGCTGGCCGCCCATCGCGGTGCCCACGTCCTCGCCGATCCAGTCATGGCCCGTGCGCTCGACCGCACCGACCAGCCGCGCCTGTTCGCTGTCGGTGATGGTCTTGATCAGCATCTGCCCCATCCGGCCCGAAGCCCCGGTCACGACGATTCCCGGAATATGCGTCATTGCGCTGGTCCTTCTTCTGAAATTCGGCTCAAAGCCTCCTACCCGGTTCGGGGCCGCTTGGCAAAGCCCCGCTTTGCGCTTAGATCGGGGACATGGCTAAGAACAAATTCCACGACGGCCCCGGCCCCTCGCAACGGCAGCTTCGCGTCGGCGAACTGATCCGCCGCACCCTGTCCGAGGTGCTGGCGCGCGGCGACGTGCACGACCCCGACCTGAACCGCCTGTCGATCACCGTGGGCGAAGTGCGCACCTCGCCCGACCTCAAGATCGCCACCGCCTACGTGCTGCCGCTGGGCGGCAAGGGGCAGGACACCGTGATCGAGCTGCTGGCCCGCAACAAGGGCGAGCTGCGCCGCATGGTCGGCAAGAAGGTCGGCCTGAAATTCGCCCCCGACCTGCGCTTCCGGCTGGACGAAACGTTCGACCGCATGGACGACACACGCCGGATGTTCGAACAGGACGCCGTGCGCCGGGACCTGGACGAGTGATCCGCAGGACCGCCGCTTTGATCGCATTGCTCTGGGCCGGACAGGCCGGTGCGGTGACCTGCGAGCGCGTGGCACACGAAGACCGGCGCTATACCGTGTGCGAGGTCGACGCCACCACCGAGGACCTGCGCCTGTTCCTGTATGACGAAGCGGGCCAAGTGCTGGGCCACTTCTCGTCGGTGAACGAGGAACTGGCCGATGCGGGCCAGCGCCTGAGCTTTGCGATGAATGCCGGCATGTATCACGAGGACCGCTCGCCCGTGGGCCACTATGTCGAAGACGGGCAGGAACTCATGCACGTGATTCCCAACGCCGGACCCGGCAATTTCGGCCTGCTGCCCAACGGGGTGTTCTGCATCCGCGAAGGCCGTGCCGACGTGTTCGAGACGCTGGACTATCTAGATCGCAAGCCCGACTGCCGCTTTGCCACCCAATCCGGCCCGATGCTGGTGATCGACGGCGAATTGCATCCGCGGTTTCTAAAGGATTCGACCTCGCGCTATGTGCGCAACGGGGTGGGCACCAGCGCCGATGGCAGCCGTGCGGTATTCGTGATTTCCGAAGATTACGTCACCTTCCACGAGTTCGGCCGCCTGTTCCGCGACGTTCTGAACACGCCCAACGCGCTATTTTTCGACGGCAACATCTCGCGCATGTATGATCGGGCGGCGAACCGATCGGACGTGGGATTCTCGCTGGGGCCGATCGTCGGCGTGGTCGAGGACATCCCGGCAAATTGACAGCGCCGGACCGATCCGCTAGGTCGCGCGCCTCAGCAGAATTCTAGGTGCATCATGGGACGCAAACGCAAGGGTCGTGACATT
>NZ_JBXWSK010000115.1:0-7929 GCF_059613385.1 Ruegeria sp. BHSA162 | reverse complement strand
ATGGCGGCCGCGCTCATCATCTGGGCGCGGGCGTCGATGTCGGTGCCGTCCGCATAGGCGCGCGGCAGGTACTCCTTGACCAGCCGCATCCCTTCCAGCGCGATGCCCTGGCTCATCGGGTGGTAATGCGGGCTGGAATAGGCCTCGACACAATGCGCGAACGCATCCAGTCCGGTCCCGGCGGTGATGAATTTCGGCATGCCCACGGTCAGTTCAGGGTCGCAGACCACCACGGTCGGCAGCACCTTGGGGTGGAAGATGATCTTCTTGGCATGGGTTTCCGAATTGGTGATGACGCTGGCGCGGCCGACTTCCGAGCCGGTGCCGGCCGTCGTCGGCACCGCGATGATCGGTGCGATCGCCTCGGCATCCGCGCGGGTCCACCAATCGCCAATGTCCTCGAAATCCCAGACCGGGCGAGTCTGACCGGCCATGAAGGCAACCATCTTGCCCAGATCCAGCCCCGAACCACCGCCAAACGCGATCACACCGTCATGTTCACCCGCCTTGTAGGCGGCCACACCGGCCTCGAGGTTCTTTTCATTCGGGTTCGGATCGACCTCGCTGAACAGGCCCCGGCCCAGCCCGGCGGCCTCAAGAATGTCCAGCGTCGCGGCGGTGATCGGCAGATCGGCAAGGCCGCGGTCGGTCACCAGCAGCGGGCGCTTGATCCCAGCCGCCGCGCAGGCCTCGGGCAGTTCCTTGATGCGGCCCGCGCCGAATTTTATCGTGGTCGGATAGGACCAGTTTCCAACAAGACTCATGTCAGCTTTCCTTGTGTCTAAGGCCTGCCCCGGCGAGGGGGTCGGTCCGGGGCAGGCAAATCGTCCTCAGCCCGTCACCTTTTTCAGGTGGTAGGATTTGGGACGTGTCAGGTTGTGATATCCGATGATCGACAGGCCGCCGCCACGACCGGTATTCTTGCAGCCGGTCCAGCACAGACCCGGGTCCAGATAGTCGGCCCGGTTCATGAACACGGTTCCGGTTTCGATCCGGTCTCCGATGCGTTCGGCCCGCGCCACATCGCGCGTCCACAGCGAGGCGGTCAGGCCAAATTCGCTGTCGTTCATCAAGGCAATGGCCTCGTCATCCGAAGACACCTTCATGATCCCCACGACCGGGCCGAAGCTTTCGTCGCGCATCACGCGCATGTCGTGCGTGACGTTGGTCAGGATCTGCGGCGTCAGATAGGCGCCGCCGTCATCTCCGGCAAAGGTCTCGATATGCGCCACTGCACCGGCGGCCACGGCCTCGGCGATCTGGGCGCGCACCTCGTCGGCAAAACGCACGTTGGCCATCGGCCCCAGCGTCGTCTCCGGATCCAGCGGGTTGCCCAGCTTGTAGCCCCTGACGATCTCGACCGCCTTGGCGACGAAATCGTCATACAGGCTTTCATGCACATAGATCCGCTCGATCCCGCAGCAGCACTGGCCCGAGTTGAACATGGCCCCGTCGATCAGCGTGTCGACCGCCGCGTCCAGATCGGCGTCCTCCATGACATAGCCCGGGTCCTTGCCCCCCAACTCGGTGCTGACGGGGGTAAAGGTACCGGCCGCCGCCCGCTCCATCGCCTGCCCTCCGGCGACCGAGCCGGTGAAATTCACGAAATCGAACGCCTTGCCGGCAATCAGATCGTTGGTCACGTCATGGCTCAGGAACAGGTTCTGGAACACGTCCTCGGGCACGCCAGCCGAGTGGAAGGCCCGCGCCATCCGCTCGCCGACCAACAAGGTCTGCGTGGCATGTTTCAGCACAACCGTATTGCCCGCGATCAAGGCCGGCGCCACAGTGTTGATCGCCGTCATGTACGGATAGTTCCAGGGCGCCACGACGAACACCACGCCATGCGGCACGCGCTTGATGTAGCGCTTAAACGCCTCATCCTCGCCCACGGCAATATCGGCCAGCGCATCGCGCGCGATGCCCGCCATATAGGTCGCGCGTTCGTTGAAACCGCCGAACTCGCCGCCATAGCGCACCGGCCGGCCCATCATTTGGGCCAGTTCCGGCACGATCTCGTCATTCATCGCACCCACGGCCGCAACGCCGGCCATCACCAAATCGATCCGCTCCTGCAGGGGCCGCGCCGCCCAATCCGCCTGCGCCGCCCGCGCCCGACCCGCAGCGGCGAATGCCGCGTCACGATCCAGGGTGTCCCGCTCGGCAAACACCGATCCGTCGATCGGCGAGATACATTTCAACACCTGACCCATTGGTCACTCCATCCTCAAGAAAAGCAGGCCCGCTGCTTCATCTGGCCAAAAATATCCCGGGGAGCGTGAGGGGCTGGCCCCTCACATCCGCCCTCTACGCCCGCTCGAACCCGCGGGCAATCTCCCAATCGGTCACCACGCGCTCGAATTCCTCGATCTCGACCTCGGCGGCGCGGACATAGTGATCCACCACGTCATCGCCCATGGCCGCCCTCAGCATGGACGACCCATGCAACGCATCCCGCGCCGCGCGCAGGTTGCCCGGAATCATGCCCGTATCCCCCTGATAGACATCGCCCTTGGTCGGCGGCTGCAGCTCGAGCCCCTCCTCGATGCCCGCGATCCCTGCGGCCAGCATGCCCGCGATGGCCAGATAGGGGTTCATGTCCGAACCCGGAATCCGGCACTCCACCCGCACCGCCTTGGTGCCATCCCCGCACAGCCGGAACCCCGCGGTGCGGTTGTCCACCGACCAGATGATGCGCGTCGGCGCAAAGGTGCCCTTCATGAACCGCTTGTAGCTGTTGATGTACGGCGCCATGAAACAGGTATAGTCGGGCGCGTATTTCAGCAGGCCCGCCATGTAGTTTTTCATCAGGTCCGACATGCCCAGCGGATCGGCCTTGTCAAAAAATGCCGGTTGCCGGTCCGCCCACAACGACTGATGCACATGCGACGAACTCCCGACCCGGTCGTGATGCCATTTCGGCAGGAAGGTCGCTGCATGGCCGTGCTGCCACGCGATCTCCTTGACCGCGTTCTTGGCGATCGAATGATACTCGGCTGTCTGCATGGCCGGGGCGTATTTGATGTTCAGTTCTTCCTGCCCGGCCTCGGCCTCGCCCTTGGAATTTTCGACCGGAATGCCCGCATCCCACAGGTGATTGCGGATCGGCCGCATCACATGCTCTTCTTTGGTGGTCTGCAGGATGTGGTAATCCTCGTTGTAGCCCGAGATCGGTTCCAGATCGCGGAAACCTTCCTTGCGTATCTGGTCAAAGCTCTTCTCGAACAGGAAAAACTCCAGCTCGGTCGCGCACATTGCCTCATAGCCCATGGCCTTCAGGCGATTGACCTGCTTCTTCAGAATGGCGCGCGGAGAATGCGGGACCTCCTCATGCGTGTGGTGATCCAGTACGTCGCACATCACCATCACCGTGCCTTCCAGCCACGGAACCGGGCGCAGAGTGCTGAGGTCGGGCTTCATGACATAGTCGCCATAGCCGCGCTCCCAGCTGGTCGAGGCATAGCCGTCCGGCGTCGCCATCTCGAGATCGGTGGCCAGCAGGTAGTTGCAGCAATGGGTTTCTTCCCAAGCCCCGGCCACGAAATGACCCGCGTGGAATCGTTTGCCCATCAAGCGGCCCTGCATGTCCACCATGCAGACCAGAACCGTATCGACCGAGCCTTCGGCAACCTGGGTCTTGAGCGTGTCGAAGTTGAGCATGAGCCACCTATTTCTGCGCCGGCGCCACCTGCCGGACTGACGTTTGCGTCGGCCTGCCCCCGGTATGAGGGCAGGCCGGTTTCACCTTAGCCGTACCGGTAGGGACGGCCAGCCTTTTGCATGTCGGCATTGTACTTCTTGATGATCTCGACAACCTTGGCCTTGGTCTCGGACTCGGCTGCAATCTCATCCCAGAAGGCCACTGCGGCGGCTTCGACCTGCGCCCATTCTTCATCCGGGATCGAGGTCAGCTTCATCTTGTCACCATTCACGCGCAGCGATGCCTCGCCGCCCCAATACCACCACTGACGGTAGTAATGCGACTGATCGGTGCAGACGCGGAACAGGGTCTGCAGATCTTCGGGCAGTTCGTTCCAACGGTCCATGTTGGCAAAGAAAGACCCGGCCCAAGCGCCTGAGATGTTGTTGGTCAGGAAGTAGTTGGTCACATCCGCCCAGCCGACGGTGTAGTCTTCGGTGATGCCCGACCAGGCGATGCCGTCCAGCTCGCCGGTCTGCACGGCGACCTCGATGTCCTCCCACGGCAAGGTCACCGGGACCACGCCGAACTGCGACAGGAACCGGCCCGCCGTCGGGAAGGTGAACACCCGCTTGCCCTGAAGGTCCGCCAGGCTGTTGATCGGGTCCTTGGTGGCGAAATGGCACGGATCCCACGCACCGGCCGAGATGTGCTTGACGCCCACCTTGGAATACTCTTCGTCCCATATCTCGTTCAGACCGTACTGGTTGAACAGGACGGGAACATCCAGCGAATAGCGCGACGCAAACGGGAAATAGCCGCCGAACACGGTTACTTCGGTGGGCGAGGCCATCGAGTCGTCATCCGACTGCACCGCGTCGATCGTGCCGCGCTGCATGGCGCGGAACAGCTCGCCCGTGGGCACCAGCTGGTCGGCATAAAACAGCTCGATCTGCATCCGGTCTCCGGCGATCTGGTTGAACATCTTGATGGCCGGGTCGATCACATGCTCAGCCAATGCCGGGCCGGCATAGGTCTGCATGCGCCAGCGGATCGTGGATTGCGCAAGCGCCGGGGTGGCCAGCGCGGCTGCCGGGGCCGCGGCGGCCCCTTTCAGGAATGTGCGTCTGTTCGTCATCTTCTCTCTCCGTTGTCGGTTTCGATGGGCGAGAGACCAACCTCTCGCAGGTGCCCCGGTATGTCCGGGGTCATTTGTTGTAGATGTAGTCGGGCAGCCACAGCGCGATCTGCGGGAAGGTCATGATGATGGCCAGCGCCAGCGTCATCACCATCACGAAGGGCAGGATCGAGCCGTAGATGTCGCGCAGCGAAATCTCGGGCGGGGCCATCGCCCGCATCAGGAACAGGTTATAGCCGAAGGGCGGCGTCATATAAGCGATCTGCGTGGTGATCGTGTACAGCACCCCGTACCAGATCAGGTCAAAGCCCAGTTCCCCCACCAGCGGCACATAGAGCGGCGCCACGATCACCAGCATCGCGGTGTCGTCCAGGAAGGTGCCCATCAGGATGAAGCTCAACTGCATCAGGATCAGGATCACCCAGGGGTTCAGACCCAGCCGTTCGGTGAACAGGGTCTCGATCGCGCGCACGGCGCCCAGCCCATCGAACACCGCACCAAAGGCCAGCGCGGCCAGGATGATCCACATGAACATGCAGGTGATGCCCAGGGTCGAGCGCACCGAGACCTCGAACACCTTGCGCGTCATCCGCCCTTTCAGCACGGCGGCGGCAAAAGCCGTCAGCGCACCGATGGCCGAGCTTTCGACCAGCGAGGTCCAGCCATTGACGAAGGGCACCATCATCGCCGCGAAAATCGCCAGCGGCAGCAGTCCCGCGCGCAGCAGCCGCAACTTTTCCGCCATCGGCACGTCGCGCTCTTCCTTCGACAGGGCCGGGCCGAGTTCCGGGTTTATCCGGCAGCGGATCACGATGTACAGGATGAACATCCCCGCCATCATCAGGCCCGGCAGGATGCCCGCCAACCACAGCTGCCCCACCGGCTGACGCGCGATCATCGCATAAAGAACCAGCACCACCGACGGCGGCACGAGAATGCCCAGCGATGACCCGGCCTGGATCACTCCGGTCACCATCTTCTTATCATAGCCGCGTTTGAGCAGCTCGGGCAGCGCGATGGTGGCCCCGATGGCCATCCCCGCGACGCTGAGCCCGTTCATCGCCGAGATCAGCACCATCAACCCGATCGTGCCGATGGCCAGCCCGCCATTCAGCCCGCCCATCCAGACATGGAACATCTTGTACAGGTCGTCGGCGATCTTGGACTCGGCCAAAACGTAACCCATGAAGATGAACATCGGCAGCGTCAGCAGCGGGTACCATTTCATCAGCTTCATCGCGGCCGAAAACCCGATGTCATAGCCGCCGCGGTCGCCCCACAGCAGCAGCGCCGCCACCACGGCCACGAAACCGATGGCACCGAACACGCGCTGACCGGTCAGCAGCATCAGCATCATGGTCGAGAACATCAGGATGGCGATCAACTCATACGACATCAGATCACCTCGCGCGGGATGTCATCGCCCTTGAGGCGTAGAATATCTTTGAACAGTTCGGAAATGGCCTGCAGCAGCATCAGGATCAGCCCCACGACCATGATCACTTTGATCGGCCACAGATAAGGGCGCCACGCGGTCGGGCTGCGCTCGCCATATTGCAGGGAATAACTGAGCGAGTCGAACCCGCCATAGATCATCACGCCCAGGTAGAAGATCAGGAACAGCACGGTGATCGCATCGGTCCAGGCCCGCCGCCGGTGCGACCATTCGCTGTACAGAAGGTCCATCCGCACGTTCGAGCCCATCTGGATCGAATACGGCCCGCCCAGGATGTAATAGGCCACCATCGCAAACTGCGCGACTTCGAGCGTCCAGAGCGACGGAAGGAAAAAGGTCTTCGAGATCGACGACCACAGCAGGATGCCCATCATCACGAAGATACCGTACATCACGACCCGCCCGATCCAGCGGTTCATGCGGTCGATGACCGCAATATATCCCCGCATGAAGCTCATACCTGCACCCCTGCCCTCATGTGTTCTGCCCTGCGTCGGAAAAGGTTGCGACCGTGGCGGCCAAAATTGGCGTCAATAGCCCCACGATCCGATTGACCCCGGTCGGCGTGTCGATAAGATCATTGCGGATCTCGATCATCACGTTGGGCAAGCCCCGCGCGATACCGTGCTCACGCAGAGTGTGCGTGACACCATCCTCTGGCGAATACGGTTCGTTCAACGCCACTCTCAGCCCGCAATGCGCTGCATGGTTCAGCATGACCTGAGCCGCACGGTCATCAGAGTCATGCAATATCCCCAGTTCGACCGCCCGGGTCTTGCCGTTGTAGATTGGTGTGAAACTGTGGATCGTAATCAGGACAGGCGGTTCTGGGCGGCGGTCCAGCGTTTGCGACAAGATACACCGGAACGGTTCATAAATGTCGCGAACTCGCTGGGCACGCTGTTCCGCCGTCAGACCCTGATTGCCGGGCACAGCAAACACCTCGCTACGCGGCGGCATCGAGTCTTCCCGTTCGGGCGGACGATTGCAGTCATAGACCAGCCGACTGACCCGCGAGTGTACGAGAGGCGCATCCAGGGCACCGGCCAGTTCAACCGCAACCTCCAGAGCCCCGATATCCCAGGCCGCGTGTGAACGGGCCGCCACGTCGTCCAACCCCAGCCCATCCAAAGCCGCAGGAATGAACCGGCTTGCGTGTTCGCACACCAGAACCGCGCGCGCCACGCCACGCGCGTTCAACACACGTGCGGCGGGCACTTCCAGAGGGGATAACAGAGATGACTCGGTCTTGGACTGCATGCGTAGCATTTGTTACAGCGGCCTTGAGCCTGTCAAGAAAATTTCTGTAGACAAAATTACAATCGCTCATATCCTGTAGCAAATTGAATAATATGAGGGCACCGATGGCCTCTGTCGCCAAAACGGTCAAACAACGCATTCAGGACGAACTTGAAGGCCTGACCCGCTCGGAACGGCAGCTGGGATCGGTCCTGTTGCAGGATTATCCGATGGGTGGGCTGCAATCGATCACCAAGCTGGCAGCGGCGGCACAAGTGTCCACCCCGACGGTCATTCGCATGGCGCGAAAACTGGGTTTCGATGGGTTTCCGGCGTTGCAGGAGGCGCTGCGCGAAGAAGTTGCGGCACAGATCCAAAAGCCGATCTCGAAACGCGACGCCTGGATCGTGGATGATGAAACCGAACATCCGATCACGCGTTTTGCCCAAGCCGTAT
>NZ_JBXWSK010000114.1:0-7965 GCF_059613385.1 Ruegeria sp. BHSA162 | reverse complement strand
GGTCGACCAGCGCCGAGGCGACATATTCGACCGTCTGAAAACCCTGATCGAAATTGGCGGCACCCAGAACTCTGTCCAGCAGTTGCGGTGGCATCGGAGCTCCGGTTTCGGCATGAGTTGCAAACTCGGCCAAAACCTCCGGCACTTCCAGCCAATGCTCATACAGTTGGCTGGGCAGCTCCACGAAATCCCGGGCAACGCTGGTCCCCGAGATGCTGACATAGGTCACATCCGACAGCATCTGGTGCAGTGCGTGCCCGAATTCATGAAACAGGGTCCGTGCGTCGTCATATGACAGCAGCGCCGGATCGCCCTTGGCGAAGTTGCAAACATTGATGACGATTGGCGTCTGGACCTTGGGAAACTTGGCCTGCGCCCGCATCGCGCTGCACCACGCACCCGACCGTTTCGATCCACGCGCAAAATAGTCTCCGATGAATACGGCAACGTGTTTGCCACGCCGGGTCACCTCCCAGGCTCGGCAATCCGGATGGTACAGCGGCACGTCCAACGGCGCGAACTCCAACCCGAACAAGCGGTTGGCGCAGGTAAAGGCAGCCTCGATCATGCGCTCCAGCTGCAGGTAGGGTTTGAGTTCTGCCTCATCCAGATTATGCTCGGCCTTGCGCCGTTTTGCGGCATAGTACCGCCAGTCCCAGGGTTCGAGCGGACCGTTGACGCCATCCTCCTGCATCATCCGCGTCAGGATCTCCGCGTCGGCCTCGGCCCGGGCCTTGGCGGGTGCCCAGACCTGCATCAGCAAGTCGCGCACCCGTTCGGGGGTTCGGGCCATCTCGGTCTCGAGCTTGAAGGCCGCAAAGCTGTCATAGCCCAGCAGTTTGGCCCGTTCCTCGCGTAGCTGAAGGATTTCGGCGGCAATCGCTCGGTTGTCGGTCTCGCCTCCGTTTGCCCCGCGTGACGCCCAGGCACGGTAAGCCTTTTCGCGCAGGTCGCGACGTGGCGAGAACTGCAGGAACGGCACGATCAGAGACCGCGACAGCGTGACAACCGGCCCCTTGGCCCCTTTTTCCCGGCCGGCCGCGTGTACCGCATCGACAACGAAACCCGGCAGTCCCGCCAGATCATCTTCGGTCAGCTCCATGAACCAGCCACGCTCGTCCGCCAGCAGGTTTTGCGTGAACGCGGTGCCCAATGACGCCAGACGCGCCTTGATCTCCTGCATCCGGGCATCTTCCGCACCGTCCAGCGCTGCACCCGAGCGGACGAACCCGCGATGGGTGAGCATCAAAACCCGATCCTGTTCCTCGGTCAGATCCAGCGTATCTCGTTTCGCCCAAAGGTCGTCCACACGCTGGAACAGCGCCTTGTTCGAGGAAATTGCGGCGAAATGCGCTGCAAGCTTGGGCGAAAACTCCCGTTGCAACGCCTCGCGCTCCGGGTTGCTGTCTGCGCCAGCGACCGTGAAGAACACCGACAGAACCTTGTTCAAGGCCTCGCCCGCCGCTTCCAGCGCTTCGATCGTGTTGGCAAAACTCGCGGGCTGAGTATTCGCCGCGATGGTGTCGATCTCGTCGGCATGGGCCTGCAGAGCAGCTTCCAGTGCAGGGGCAAAATCGTCATCCGAGATTTCGGCAAAGGGCGCGATTTCGAACGGGATTGTCCAGTCGGACAGGATCGGATTGGTCATTGGGGTCTCCTTCAAGCGTCAAGCTAGGAATGCCGGGCAAGATCGTCCAGTGGCCGCGATCAAACGGGTTGACCGCAAACCGGGCAATCGTCCCGCCGGGACAGGGTGATCTTGCGGCTTTCGCCATAAAGCGCGTCATAGATCAGCATCTCGCCACGCAAGGCCTGACCTGCCCCCGTGACTACCTTGACCGCCTCGACCGCCATCATCGCCCCCACCACGCCCGGCAGTGGCCCGACCACCCCGGCCTCGGCGCAGGAGGGCGCCAGACCCGGCGCAGGCGCTTCGGGAAAAATGCATTGGTAGCAGGGAGCGTTGTTGGCGGGGTCAAACACGCTCAGTTGGCCTTCCCATTGGGACAGCGCGCCTGAGATCAGGGGCTTGCCCAAAGCCACCGCGGTGCGGTTGGTCAGATACCGGGTTTCGAAATTGTCGGTGCCGTCGAGGATAAGGTCATAATCCGCGAACAGGTCGGCCGCGATGTCGTCCGTCAGGCGGCGGTGATAGGGGCGAACGATGACATTGGGGTTCTGCGCCTCCATTGCTTGCTGCGCAGAAAAGACTTTGGGCATTCCGATGTCTGCATCCCGATGGATGACCTGCCGCTGCAGATTGGCATTCTCGACGACGTCATCATCAATGACGCCAATCGTGCCCACGCCGGCGGCGGCAAGGTACTGCAGCGCCGGTGCGCCCAATCCACCTGCCCCGATCACCAATACCCGAGCGGTCTTCATCCGTTTCTGCCCGGGTCCACCAAGCTCGCGCAGGACGATGTGACGGGCATAGCGCTCCAGTTCGGCTTCGCTGAACTGGTCAGATGGGCTGTGCGGTCGAATATCCGACGGTGGATTGGCCCGGCGCCTCAGGGCTTTCACCACAGCGCCATAACCCATGGCCAGCAGAACGAAACCACCCAGGATCAGCCACATCGCGGCCGAGCCGCCTGTGGCCTCGCGCAGTGGGTTCCCGTCGGGCAAAACCAGATGAGACAGAACCACACCTGCCAGCAACACCAAAACCGACACCCAACGGGCAGTACGCGAGGCACCAGCGAGGTAGCCAAGCCCCCACAGCCCCGCTGCCAGTGCCAGTACCAGAACCATCAGGCGCGCCCCGTGGATCCGAACCCACCGGAACCGCGCTGCGATTCCTGCAGGCTGTCCGCCATCTCGAACCGCGCCTGGATCACCGGGGCCACGACAAGCTGCGCAATTCTGTCGCCATGTCCGATTTCAAAGGCTTCCTGACCCGCATTCAGCACGATCACCCCCAAGGGACCGCGATAGTCGCTGTCGATCGTGCCCGGTGCGTTCGGCAGCGTGATCCCGTGTTTCAACGCAAGTCCCGAGCGCGGACGCACCTGGATCTCATATCCATCCGGAATCTCTACCCGCAGGCCGGTCGGAACCAAGGCGCGCTCACCGGGTTGAAGGGTGATCGATCCTCGATCAGGCAGGTTGGCCCGCACATCCGCGCCGGCTGCCCCGGCCGTTTCATAGGACGGCAATGCAATGGCCGGATCGGCCCCGTCTTCTCGGATCACCCGGATTGCCACCATCAGCGCATCCCAACCTTCATCTTCTGTCAAACAACCGCATCACAGCGCCAGCGCGGCTGCGATCTTTTCCGCCAGCCGCGCGGCCACTGCGTCCTTGCCCATGCGCGGCCACTCCTCGGCACCCGCATCCGATATCAGAACGACCGCATTTTCGGCTCCACCCATGATGCCGGTCATCGGACTGACATCATTGGCCAGGATCCAATCGCACCCTTTGCGCGCCCGCTTGGCGGTTGCGTGGGCGATCACATCATCCGTCTCGGCGGCGAAACCCACGACCAAGCTGGGTCGGCCGGTCTCCAGATGCGAAATCCGTTTGAGGATGTCCGGGTTTTCGGCAAATTGCAGTGCAGGCATTCCGTCGCGGCTTTTCTTCAACTTGCGGTCTGATGCCCCGTCTACCCGCCAATCGGCCACGGCTGCGGCAAACACGCCCGCATCCACCGGCAGAGCCGCGTCCACCGCATCCGACATTTGTTGCGCAGTCTCAACCTGCACAACCTGGACGCCCTGGGGTGGTGGCACATCCGCGGGGCCGGTTACGAAAACGACTTCGGCCCCCAGGGCCGCCAAAGCGTTGGCAATCGCCGTCCCCTGCGCCCCCGAGGATCGGTTTGCGATGTACCGAACCGGATCAATCGGCTCATGCGTCGGCCCCGACGTCACGAGAATCCGCTTACCCTTCAGTGGGCCATCCGACAAGGCAGACTCGACCGCCGCCACGATTTCGAGAGGTTCTGACATGCGGCCGGGGCCGAACTCGCCACAAGCCATGTCACCGTCATTGGGTCCGACAAACCGGACGCCGTCCGCGATCAACTGCTTGTGGTTCCGGCGAGTTGCCGGATGGTTCCACATCCGCACGTTCATCGCCGGCGCACATAAAACAGGGGTATCCGTGGCCATCAACAGGGTCGATGCCAGATCATTGGCCAGACCCCCGGCCATCTTTCCCATCAAATCCGCAGTCGCCGGGGCCACGACGATCAGATCAGCCGAACGTGACAGCTGGATATGTCCCATCTCGGCCTCGTCCGTCAGGTCGAACAGATCACGATAAGCTTTTTCACCGGCAAGTGCAGACACGGACAAGGGGGTCACGAATTCCTCGGCAGCGCGGGTCAGGACCGGGGTCACCGCCGCCCCGCGCTCCTTCAACCTTCGGATCAGATCCAGCGATTTGTAGGCCGCGATCCCACCGCCAAGGATCAGGAGGATCCGTTTGGATGCCAGCATGTTCAGCCCTTCCCGGTCGTGCTCGGCCTCGACACTATGCAACCCATGCCCCGAGTTCCAGCGCTTAATTCTGGGACTCGAAGGCCTTGCAAGGGTCTTCGCGTTCGGCCGCGGGGCTGTCAATCACCGCGTCAAATTCACCGGTCACGACACCGTCTTCGGCCTGACCGAGAACAAAGACCTTAAGGCCCGGACGCAGGCGCGACAGAAAGGTCGGAATGCCCTGATCCTTGCGCGCGTGCCCGTTTCCGGTAATCACCGCCACCGGACCGCCAGTTTCATCAATTGCACGCAGAATGGCCCGGGTCAGAACAGCATCGCGCAGACGCTGGATCGCCACCAGTTGCGGCAAGGCCTCGGCCGGAAGTGCGTTGCAATGCGCCGCCAGTTGCTCGGCCTCGCGCGCCGCCTGATCCTCGGGCGCCAACGGAATGTTCAACCCATATCGCGCCGCATCCGCCCCCAGAGTCGTTGCGGCACCGCGTTCCATCGCCGCACGCGCAGCCGCACGTGGCACCATCGCTCCGTATACCGGAGCCTCTGATGCTTGGAAAACAGGGTAATACATGCTGAGCGGCGGCCATCCCGTTTCGGCCCATCTCAGGATGCGTGACAGCTCCTCAGGATTCGAGGCGGCAGTCTGCGCCAGTCTCTGAGCCCCTTCCTCGGTCACCATTTCCCAGACCATTGCAGACGGATCGATGTCCGCAATCGCTTCGGTCTGGACCAGGTGATGCAGCGGGTTGTCGTGAACTTCGCCAAGGATCACGACATCTGCGTCCCTCATCTGTGCCAATATATCGTCGGGAATAAGGTCCCCGGCCAGAACTGGCCGGGTCAAAAGTGTCAGCGACAGCACGGCCGCCGTCAGAATCGCAAGATGTCTCATGCGAAGAAGTGTTGCACCTCGCGCGATTGAGCTTCAAGGTTCTTGCGCATCTTCACGAACGCCGCTGCCTCAAGCTGTCGCACCCGTTCCTTGGACAAACCCAGTTCCTGACCCAGGCTTTCCAATGTGCGCGCCGGCTCACGCAGCTTGCGCTCGCGAACGATGAACCGTTCCCGATCGTTGAGCGCCTGCATCGCCGTGATCAACCATTCCCGCAACTGGCGGGTATCGTGGCTGTTCTCGACAGTTTCAGCAGCCTGCTCGCGATCATCCTCCAACGCGTCGATCCACTCGCGACCATCCTCGTCAGCCGATTGAACGGCGTTCAGCGAAAAGTCTGAGCCGGCCAACCGACCGTGCATCATTTCCACATCGCGCAGCGGTACACCGATCTCGGCCGCAATCATCTGGTGCAGCTGATGGCGGTCCAATTCGACGCCATCGGTCGCGGCTTCGCGCTCCAGCCGCGCCTGAACGCGCCGCATGTTGAAGAACAGGGATTTCTGGGACGAGGTCGAACCGGTCCGCACCATCGACCAGTTGCGCATCACATAATCCTGAATGCTGGCCTTGATCCACCACACCGCATAGGTCGAAAAGCGGACCCCGCGATCCGGGTCGAATTTGTCAGCGGCCTTCATCAGGCCCAGCCCGGCCTCTTGGATCAGGTCATTCATCGGCGCGCCATAGCGTTTGAACTTGGCCGCCATTGAAATGGCCAGACGCATATAGGCCGTTATCAATCGGTGAAGGGCCTGTTCGTCGCGCTCGTCGCGCCAGGCATAGGCCAGGCGCAATTCGGTTTCCGCATCCAGCAATTCGGCTTTCATAGCCTGCCGGGACATCGAGAAGTCGTTCGGGTTATCCAGTGCCATGCAGCTCTCCCATCTGTCGTAGGCGCCGCCGGTCTTGCCTTGCCGACGTATGGTCGATACGCAAGGGCGCACCGGGTGGATCACTGTAAAGGTAGTAAAAAATGCATCCCGATTTAACCTTTGTGCTGGGTGGCGCGGCATCGGGAAAATCTGCATTTGCCGAACAACTTGCTGTTTCAACAGGAAAAATCCGCGTCTACCTGGCAACATCACAAGTGTTTGATGATGAAATGCGCCTAAAAATCAGGCGCCATGTGGACCAAAGAGGCGACGGCTGGGCCACGATCGAAGCCCCGATGGACCTGCGCCCGGCGCTGGCGGGGCTGAGCCGGGATCAGGTCTGTCTTATCGATTGCGCCACGATGTGGCTCAGCAATCACCTGCTGGCCGACAGCGATCTTGAACAGGAACAGGCCGCCCTTCTGGCCGCACTACGGACCTGCCCCGCGCAGGTCGTTATCGTCTCCAACGAAGTGGGGCACGGTATCGTCCCCGACAATGCGCTGGCCCGCAAGTTCCGCGAGGCGCAGGGGCGGTTGAACATCGCCCTCGCCGCCCAAGCCGGCCTTGTGGTTCAGGTCATCGCGGGACTACCGCAGGTTTTGAAAGGCCAGTTGCCGTGACCCGGTTGCACCTCGTCCGCCACGGCCCGACCCATGCCAAAACGATGGTGGGCTGGTCCGATATTCCCGCCGACCTGAGCGACCACGCGGCCCTCGCGCGCCTGCATGACCACCTGCCGCAGGATGCGCTGGTCGTTTCGTCGGACCTGTCGCGCGCCGCGGATACGGCCACGGCCATTCAGGGCACGCGTCGCCGGCTGCCGCACCATCCCGACCTGCGCGAGATCCATTTCGGCACGTGGGAGATGCGCGCATTCGCCGAGATCGAGGCCGAAGACCCCGAACTGGCCTTTGCCTATTGGGACAGCCCCGGCGACGTGCGCCCGCCCAACGGCGAAAGCTGGAACGCGGTCCGCGCGCGGGTCGACGCGGCGATCGACGGGTTGATCGGTATGCATACAGGCGCCGATCTGGTGATCGTGGCCCATTTCGGCGTAATCCTGACCCAGGTACAGCGCGCCCTTGACATGGACGCGCAACGGACCTTTGCCCATCGCATCGACAACCTGTCGGTGACCGAGCTGGCCTTTGACGGCAGAACTTGGTCGGCCGGCCGGATCAATCATCTTCCGTGAACGCAACACGCACAAATCGGCGTTTTACTGATTCCAGAAGTTCGGCCATCCTCGGGCCATGACCTATGACCTTTTCATCGGGGACCGCCTGTTTTCCAGCTGGTCCATGCGCGGCTGGCTGATACTGGAAAAATTCGGCCTGCCCTACACGACCCACATGATCGGCCTGTATTCAGGCACGATGGCCCGGGACATGCAGCCGCTGGTCCCGGCCCGTCTGGTCCCCGCGCTGCGCCTGCCCGACGGCACGGTGGTCGGCGAAAGTCTCGCCATGGCCGAGACGCTGGCCGAACGCCACCCCGATGCCGGGCTTTGGCCGCAAGACGCTGCTGCCCGCGCAACCGCCCGTTGGCTGTGTGCCGAGATGGTTGCCGGGTTCCACGCGCTGCGGTCGGCCTGCCCCATGCAACTCAAACACCGCTGGAAAGGGTTCGAGCCGTCCGGCGAAACCCGCGCCGATCTGACCCGGATCGAGACCCTGTGGGCGCATGCGCGCAAAATCTCAGGCACGGAGACCGGCCCATTGTTCGGCGGCTATTCGCTGGCCGATGTGTTCTA
>NZ_JBXWSK010000113.1:0-8474 GCF_059613385.1 Ruegeria sp. BHSA162 | reverse complement strand
AGGGATCGAGACGCAACAAATCAGAGCGTCCACCGTTCGAGAAGTCCAAACCTCACCTACTGAAATCAGAACGCTGCTGTTCAAGTGCTTAAGACATCAAAACTGGCGAAAGTGGTGTGATAACTGAAAGTTGTACGTTCAGTCGAAGTAACTAAACGCAACTTATTGAAATTAGTGTACTTCATGTTGCATTGTCGCGCTGCCTAATAGATGCTCGGAAGGGCGAAAGATACACTTAACAACCGAGGCGAGTAGTGCCGAAGAGAGAGAGCCACAGAGCTGGCAGCGAGCTGTTCATTGTCGACAATAGCGCCGATGAGTGGAAGGCGCTCCGTTACCTCCATGACTGGTGTCAGCTTTCTGAGTCGATCGATATCGCGACGGGTTACTTCGAAATTGGTGCGCTACTGGCACTTGGAGAGGAATGGAAAAAAGTCGATCACATCCGAATCTTGATGGGTGACGAGGTATCAAAGCGCACCAAACGCGCCTTCGAAGCCGGGCTTCAAGACATTGCTTGTCGCCTTGACAAGAGCATCGCGCAAGAAAAGGACAAGAACCACTTCCTCAATGGAGTTCCAGCGATCGTCGAGGCGATCAGATCCGGCAAGATCGAGTGCCGTGTCTACAGGCGGGACAAATTCCATGCCAAAGCCTACATCACACATGCACGCCTCGAAGTGGTTGGATCATCAGCGCTAGTTGGTTCTTCGAACTTCACGGTCCCAGGCCTCACCCAAAATATCGAACTAAACGTGCAGATTACAGGTACCCCGGTGGCGGTACTGCAAGAATGGTATGAGGAACGCTGGCAGGAAGCCGAAAACGTATCGATTGAAGTCCTCAAGACCCTTGAGCGCCACACACGCGATTACAACCCGTTCGATGTCTATGCGCGGTCGATGCAGCTTTACTTCTCTGGGCATGAGGAGACCGCAACTGAGTGGGAGAAGAACTCCTCTAGGCTCTATCCGGTCCTCGCGAACTACCAGCGGGACGGATACGGTGCGCTGCTAAAGAGGGCAGCAAAATACGGCGGCGCCTTTCTTTGCGACGGAGTCGGCCTGGGCAAGACCTTCATCGGCCTCATGCTAATTGAACGTTTCGTTAAGCACGAAAACAAGAACGTCGCACTATTTGTACCGAAATCAGCCAAGTCGCCTGTTTGGGAACGAGAACTAAGAAACCGACTTCCGGATGTATTCAAGGGCTTCAGTAGGCTGAAAATCTTCAGTCATACAGACCTGATGCGCGAAAAGATGCAGGAGGAATTGGAGCAAGTCAGAGCTCAGGCCGACGTCATCATCATCGACGAGGCACATCACTTCCGGAACACCGGCACGCGCGGTGAAGAAGGTTCAAAGCGCAAATCCCGCTATTGGCGAATGTATGACCTCGCCGAAGGCAAGGAAATGTACATGCTGACCGCTACGCCGATCAACAACAGCCTGTTAGATTTCCAGCACATGGTCGAGCTATTCTCAAGGCACCGCACTGATCACTTCGCTGATGCGCCGCTTGGAATCCATTCTCTCGCAGGGCACATACGGCAATTGGAGAGATCAATTGAGCGGCAATTGGGATCGAATGGGGATGAAGAGGTTGCAGAAATCAACGCAACTGACATAGGCGACCTGTTCGCGACAGATTCACTTTTTGACGCGCTGGTTGTTCAGCGGAGCCGAAGTTATGTGAAGGCTAGTATGCAGCGCGAAGGTGGAGGCGCCGTTGTCTTTCCCGAACCACGTAAACCCAAGGTCGCGCTTTACTCGGTGAAGCAGACTTATGGGAAACTACTCGACATGGTGGCTGATGCTTTCCACAAGCGCGTTCCTCTGTTCACCCTCGGCATTTACAACCCATACGCCTATTACAAGGGCGATGACCCTGAGATAATCCCTGCCATGGAAAAGGGTCGCCGGAAACAGGTGGTGGCGCTAATCAGAACAAACTTCTTGAAGCGTTTTGAAAGCTCGGCCGAAGCGTTCAGGCTCTCATGCTGGCGATTGCTCTATAAACTACTGGCATGGTTGGATGTGAATGCCGAAACCGAACACGAACGGGAAGCCGTCGAGCGATGGAAGCGCCGAAACGGAAAGCTCATCGGATATGAGCCGCAGCTTGATTTTCTCGATGAAGCTGACGGAGAAGAAGACCTCTACCCCGAGGAGTTACGAGATGCGGTTGAAAAGCTTCCCCGTGACGAGTTCGATATCGAGAAAATTGTTCATGACACGATCCAGGACTTGGATCAGCTTGCGGACTTCCTAAAAGAGCTTGAAAAGTTCAAACCGTCTCAAGACAAAAAACTTAATGAGCTCAAAAAGTTGCTTAAGAATGATCCGATCCTTAGGGATCAGAAAGTGATTATCTTCTCCGAGTTCGGCGAGACCGCCCGATATGTTGCTGCTCAACTGAAGGAGGCCGGTATCGAGGGCGTTGACCAGATCGATAGCGGCACCAAGGGGGATCGGTCACAAATCATCCAGCGGTTCGCTCCCTACTACAACGAGTCGAGTTCCGGAAACCTTGCCCAGCGCGGTGTGAGCGAGATCAGAGTGCTGATCTCGACTGATGTGCTTTCTGAAGGTCTCAACCTGCAGGATGCGACGCGTCTCATCAACTATGACCTGCACTGGAATCCCGTGCGACTAATGCAACGGATAGGTCGCGTTGATCGTCGAATGAACCCGGAGATCGAAAAAAGAATACTCGCCGATCATCCGGAGCAGAAGAATCTGCGGGGAACCGTCGGCTACTGGAACTTCCTGCCGCCGGATGAACTCGATGAACTCCTTCGGCTATATAACCGTGTGTCGCACAAGACGCTCCGCATCTCGAAGACGCTCGGCATTGAGGGCAAAAAGTTGCTGCGCGAGGATGATGATTATGAAGACCTACGCAACTTCACAGAGCAGTATGAAGGCACCGCAAGCCCGGACGAACAGATGCATCTGGAATGGCAGGACCTCCTCGCGGCCAACCCGGAGCTAGAGGCACATCTGTCCAGCCTCCCTGACGCGGTGTTTTCCGGCAAACAGCACTCGAAGCGCGGAGCCCGTGGCGTCTTTTTCTGCTATTCACGGCCAGCGCATGATCGCCAGGCTTCGGAGAGGGACGGGCAAGACGTCTGGTCCACCGAGGCTGGCGACGTGAAATGGTATCTATCAGATCTCGAAAGCAATGCGATCTTGGAGGATGCCTCACGTATCATTGAGTTCGTGCGCTGCGAGCCCGAGACGCCCCGGCGCGTTCAGGTTGATCAGGAAAAGCTTTCTGAGCTGCGAAGGTCCGTCGAGAAGCATATCGCTAAGACATATTTGCGTAAGGTCCAGGCCCCTGTCGGCGTGAAGCCGATCCTGAAGGCGTGGATGGAATTGAATTGAGGGTTATTGCCTGATGGGTATCGTAAGTGCCGCCGACCTAGACCGTGTATCCAACTTCGAACAGCTGGTCGAACTCCTTCGCGACAAGCTCGAATGGCCGATTGGCGAGGACTACGGCTTCGATGACATCGTCTTCGAATACGAGGCCAGCGAGCTCGGTCTAAAGCCCAACGAGACGGCGAAGATCCGTGAAATCCATCAGTTGCGGCCTTTGGCAACGAACCAGCCCTGGGGCATCTTCTTCATCTCGATGGAGGATAAAGCGATCCCGGTGACTGTCCTGCGTCGCATCCTGAAGGCGCTGGTGGTGAAGAAGCGTTCAGCTGCGCAGACTTCGGCTCGCCGAGCCTGGGACAAGAGCGACTTGATCTTCGCAGCCAGCTTCGGGAAATCGGGCGCACGGGAACTGGCTTTCATTCACTTCTCAGACGGTAAGGCAGCGGGCGACCTACCGGTAATGAAGGTGCTGGGTTGGAATGCTCAAGATACCCGCCTCCATAACGAACACGTCGCTCGGCTACTCCGTGAGAAACTGATCTGGCCCGACGACCCCGAGGACAGCGAGCACTGGCGAAATACTTGGGCTTCGGCGTTCGAGCTTCGCCTGAACGAGGTGATTAAGACCTCGAAGGACTTGGCCATTCGTCTGGCAGACCTTGCCTCCGATATTCGTGCACGGGTCAATCAGCTGCTTGAAGCCGAAGATGACAGTGGCCCCATGCGCACAATGCAAATGGCTTTCCGCAAGAATCTGATCCACGATCTTGATGACGATGGATTCGCCGACATGTTCGCCCAAACCATTGCATACGGGTTGCTGGCCGCGCGTATTTCACGTACCAAAGGTATCATCGCCGACAACCTGGCCGATATGGTGCCGAAGACGAACCCCTTCCTGAAGGAGTTGTTTGGCAATTTCCTCAAAATCGGAGGGCGGGACAAGCGGACGGGCCTCGACTTCGACGAGCTTGGCATCCGCGATGTCGTCGACGTGCTGAATGATGCCGACATGGAGGCGGTGCTGCGCGACTTTGGCGACCGCAATCCCAAAGAAGACCCGGTCATCCACTTCTACGAGTTGTTTCTGAAGGAATACGACCCGCAGAAGCGTATGCAGCGCGGAGTTTTCTATACGCCCCGACCAGTGGTGAACTTCATCGTCCGCGGGGTGGACGAAATCCTGCGGACGGAGTTCGGGTTGCCTCTGGGCCTCGCCGATACCAGCACTTGGGCCGAGGTCTCGGCTCGGAACGATCGCATCGCCATCCCGGCGCATGTGCAGCCAGACGAGCCCTTCGTTCAGATACTGGATCCGGCCACCGGCACCGGGAC
Organism: Ruegeria sp. BHSA162; assembly: GCF_059613385.1. Taxonomy (NCBI): domain Bacteria; kingdom Pseudomonadati; phylum Pseudomonadota; class Alphaproteobacteria; order Rhodobacterales; family Roseobacteraceae; genus Ruegeria; species Ruegeria sp. BHSA162. Next base: position 3,756 of record NZ_JBXWSK010000113.1, on the reverse strand, counting down.
ATTTCTCGTCGAGGTGATCGACCTGATCCACAAACGGATGGAGGAGCACTGGAAGGCGGAAGGGAAGTCGTTGGCTGAGATCAAATCGGCTTGGAACGACTATGTCCCGAAGCATCTACTTCCGCGTGTTACGGCTTTCGAGCTCATGATGGCGCCCTACACAATCGCGCACATGAAGGTGGGGCTTAAGCTTTCGGAGACAGGCTACACCTTCGGATCAGACGTGCGAGCGCGCATCTTTCTGACCAACGCACTGGAACCGGCACGCGATCCGGATATGGAGTTCATCTTCATGTCCGAAGCACTTGCACACGAAGCACAAGCTGCCAACGATGCCAAGGCTAAGGCGCGTTTCACTATTTTTGTTGGCAACCCTCCATATTCCAACTTTTCTTCCAACCTCACAGAACAAGCGAAAACGTTCATCGAGCGTGTTCGCTATTTCAGGGGGAACAAGATAAGGGAGAGAAATCAGCTTCAATTCGAGAGAAACATAAATGACGACTATGTAAAGTTCTTTGCTTTATGTATGCTTTTTGCCTCCCAATCCGTAACTGCATGCCTCGGATTTATTACAAATAGCACTTTCACTAGATCGGATAGTCTAAAAGGGCTGCGCGAATGGCAAGAGGAAGGCTTTGGGATCAGGCGAGTTGTGGATCTACATGGAGCGTCTGTACGTGGTAGTGCGCATGTGGCCGCTGATGATCAAAATGTTTTCGACATTGAGCAGCCGGTTGCAATCTCGTTGTTTTCGACGTGTGGTAAGAGTGAAGATTCATGGAAATTCCATGACCTACAAGGACGGAGGGTAAGTAAGTACGACTGGCTACTTACTAAAACAGCAAATGGAATTGACTACTATCTTCAGCGACCGAATCAATCTGGTCGCCTTCTTGCTGTGGAGTCATTGCGTTTAGATGAAGAGTACAACAGATACTTGGGACTAGATGATCTTCAGGGACTCTTCTCCGAAGCCATAAAGACTGGCAGGGATTGGCTGGTTACAGACTTTGACTCTGAATCCGTCGTAGAGCGCATGAACGTAATTCAACAGTCGACTCTAACTGACGATGACTTGGTCGAAACGCTAAAGATTAACGTCAAGAAGGCATGGGACTTCTCTAAGGCAAGGGTGGCCCTCAAGGGGAAGAATTTGCGTAGTTACATTCGGGAGATCGACTACAGACCTTTTGATAAACGCCAGATATTTTTTCAAAAGGATTGGATCTCGAGCCCGGCTCTGCCAGTAATGCAGAATTTCGTGCAGGTATCCGAAAACTTTGCGCTTCTTGTGTCACGAAAGAGTCGCTCAGAGGTGCCAAACCTTTACTGGTGTACGGATACAATCTCAGACAAAGGGTATTGCAGCTCGGTTGACAATGTTTCGGCCTTTCCGCTTTGGCTTAAGCTATCAGCTGGCGAATACTTTCACCGTCCAAACATCGATTCAGCGTTGTTATCGAGTTTCGGCAAAATAATTGGGCTGAACTACGAGGACGGGATCCCCCGCGGCAAACAGGAGAGTTGCGGTTCAGATTTTCGGCGTTCACAGGCTGCTCATCTTGGCCTTCCCGGCACGCCTTGGCACGGACGAGGCGATCTCGCCGAAATCTTCGGCCCTCGCGACATGTACGACTACATCTACTCCGTGCTCCACAGCCCCGGATATCGCAGCCGCTATGCCGAGTTCCTGAAATCCGACTTCCCCCGCATCCCCACACCCAAGGATCGCGCCACCTTTACCGATCTTGTGTCACTGGGCCGCGACCTGGTTGCCCTGCACCTCCTGCGCCCGGACGAGGCCCCAACCCTCGAAAAACCCGAGGTCCGCTTTGCCGGTTCCGGCGAAACGCGGGTCGAGAAGGGTTTTCCGAAGTACGAAAACGGCAAGGTGTTGATCAATCGTACCCGCTGGTTTGAGGACGTTCCGAAAGCAACATGGGAGTTCCGTGTCGGCGGCTATCAGGTCTGCGAGAAATGGCTGAAGGACCGCGCCGGTAAGGGCGGTAACAACCCTCACCCCGGGCGCGTCCTGACCGACGAGGACATCCTGCACTACCGCCGCGTCGTAGTCGCCCTGACGGAGACCCGCCGCCTTATGGCTGAAATCGACAAGGTGATCGATAAGCACGGCGGTTGGCCAGATGCCTTCTACCAGCCGCCGCCTCCGCCTCCGACGGTGGAAGAAATTATTGATGCAGACGAAAGCAGAGAGCTTGAGTTCAAAAGCACGTTCCAATGGGACATGCGAGAAGGAAAACAGAACAAGGCCCTTCAGAAACAAGTCTTAAAGACCCTTGCGGCATTCATGAATTCGGATGGCGGCACTCTGGTTATCGGCGTCACAGATGACAAGGAGATCCTTGGACTAGAGCACGACCTAAAACTGCTCAAGAACAGCCTCGATGTCTTCGAGCAAACGCTCCTGAACGTCTTCTCTAGTTCGATCGGCGCTCCGTACTCACAGCACTGCAAGATGCGGTTTGGCGATGCGTCAGATGGTAAGAAGGTTTGCGTGATCGATGTTACTGCTGCGAAAGAGCCGGTGTTCGTCGACTTTCAGGGACAGCACGAGTTCTTCATTCGCCGCGGTAACGCCACTGTCAGCCTCAACGCAAGCGAACAACACACCTATACGCGCCAGAGGTTTTCAAATTGAAATGGAGTTTCACTGCGGACTTCTGCGACCAGCTTGACGTACCACGGAGGCAGAAGGACTCACGGACGCGGGGCATCTCCGTCGACCGACCTTGTCATCCAAGGTTGCTTTACGCGTGAAGGGATTGTCGCCAAAACTCTTAGCATCGATGACCTTGTCGGCTGATGCGGTCGTGGACCAGATGCTGCTACACGGCTCAACCGGAATGCGTGCGCCGCCGCGTACCGAAGTCGGCTTCGTCGCCGCAATCACTCTTGGAGGTGTGCGCGGCATCTGGGCTGCATGGGAGCCCTTACTCAAACCGCATGGATGCTCTCTGAAGATGCACGGCGTCTTTTGCCACGCTGCGCCGGTGGTTGAGTTTGTCGGCCCCAGCGGTACGAAGGCAGGATGTGAACTCGCAGACTTGCTGGTCGTCGTAGATCATATTGATCCGGTCGGGCAGGTCCAGCGACGAGCTAGCCTGATACAAGCAAAAATGGCATCGAAAGCCAAACGCGTCTCGCTGACCGGGCCGTCGAGCAAAAAACAGCTTCATCTATTTCAGCATTGGCCGAGCTTTAGATTCCGCGATCCTGTTTATGGAACCAGTACCTATTCCCTGACAGGTGTCGGGACTGGGGAGTCGGGTACTTTCGGAGTGATAGATCGACACTTCAAGAAATCGCGCAAGCAACCTCCCCAATGGACTCAGCATAGTGCCTCACCGACTCCGCACCGAATAACGACGGAGCCCACTCTTGGTGGTTTTATCGCTCAGATGATAGGCGGCAGCACTCGCAATTTTGGGCGAGTTGCATTTCTGGGTGGGACTGATGACTGGAGTCGGGTGGTTGATTTGCTGCTAAATGTGACATTTAAAAAAGCATTCAGACATGCACCGACAATTGGCCCTCTCCAATCTCCCCGGGGCGTTACAGCGATGGCCTGTGTAAAGGCACCGACTGGGGGGCAGGGCCGCAGTCGTAAATTGCGGGGAGTCGACTGGAGACCGCCTTTTGACGGCTTCCAGACGGTCGAGGACGACAATCCAGGCGGCATAAGTGTTCTAAGAGTAGAGGTTTCGCGGGATATGGACCTATGATGTGCTTCTC
>NZ_JBXWSK010000112.1:0-8641 GCF_059613385.1 Ruegeria sp. BHSA162 | reverse complement strand
GTTGGCCGTGATGGATGACGCGGATCTGGATCTGGCGGTGTCACTTGCGCTGGGCGGAGCTTTTGGCGGCACCGGGCAGAAATGCACCGCCTCTTCGCGGTTGGTGGTCCACGCCGCGATCCACGACGCCTTTGTCGAGAAGCTTGTCGCCGGCGCCAGGGCACTGAAAGTCGGGCATGCCCTGGAGGAAGGCACGCAGATGGGACCCGTCGTCAGCGAGCAGCAACTGCAAGAAAACCTGGCCTATGTCGAACTTGGCCAATCCGAAGGCGCCGAGCTGGCGTGCGGCGGGCATCGGCTGGAGCTGCAGCATGACGGGTATTACATGTCGCCCGGCGTGTTCGTGAACACGAACAACTCCATGCGGATCAACCGGGAAGAGATGTTCGCCCCGCTGACCAGCGTGCTCAAGGTCGACAGCTATGATGAGGCTTTGGCGATCGTGAATGACACGAATTTCGGCCTGACATCGGGCATCGTGACCCAGAATCTTGCGCGCGCGACGCATTTCCGGCGTCATGCAAGAACCGGTGTCGTGACCGTCAATTTGCCCACCGCAGGTACTGATTATCACGTTCCTTTCGGTGGCCGGGGCGACAGTTCGTATGGACCGCGCGAACAAGGCAAAGCGGCCGCCGAGTTCTACACCACTGTCAAAACCGCCTATATCAGCGCCGGGACCCCGATCTGATGCGGATTGACGGCCTGCAATATGCCAATTGGTCGGAAAAGATCTTCCGGCAATTGCGGGAAGGGGGCGTGGATGCCATTCACGTCACCGTCGCCTACCACGAGAATTTTCGTGAAACGGTTCAGAACCTCGAGAAATGGAACCGCTGGTTCGAGTTGTTCCCGGACCTGATCATGAAGGGACGATCGGCCAGCGACATCGACTCCGCGCGTGACACTGGGCGTACGGCCGTTTTCTTTGGTTTCCAGAACCCATCACCCATGGAAGATGACATTGGGCTGATTGAAATACTGTACGATCTCGGTGCCCGGTTCATGCAGTTGACCTACAACAACCAATCCCTGCTAGCGACCGGCTGCTACGAGGCTGAAGACACCGGTATCACCCGGATGGGGCGGCAGGTGATCAAGGAGATGAACCGCGTGGGATTGGTCATCGACATGAGCCATTCGGCCGACCGCTCCACGATTGAGGCAGCCGACCTTTCCGCGCGTCCGATCGCCATCACCCACGCCAATCCGCATGACTGGGCGCCCGCCCTGCGCAACAAGCGTGACCCCATCATCCGCGCCGTGACGGAAAGAGGTGGGATGCTCGGGTTTTCGGTCTACCCTCATCACCTGAAGGACAAGTCCGACTGTACGCTGGAAAGCTTTTGCACCATGATTGCCCGAACGGCCGAAAAATACGGAACACAACATCTCGGGATCGGAACCGACCTGTGCCAGGACCAACCCGACAGCGTTGTCGAGTGGATGCGTGTGGGTCGCTGGACCAAGGAAATCGATTACGGCGAAGGATCGTCTGCGAACCCGGGTTTTCCGCCGATGCCAAAATGGTTCCGGGACAATCGTGACTTTGACAAGATCGAGGCCGGCCTTCTCGCGGTTGGGATGACCTCGACCGAAGTCGCCGGGATCATGGGGCAGAACTGGTACCGCTTCTTTGCGGATAACTTCGGACCGGTCCAGAATTGACCGGACCGGGGCCGCATATCGCGCGCCGGGATCCGGCAACCGTTATGCGGCTCAGCAGGCTCGGGTCTTTGCACCAGTGCAGGCTCAGCTTCATGCGCGTTCTGACCCGCCGCCTGGCACGCGACAACTGGCGGTTTTCCACGCCGGTGTTCGAGATTGACGAGGCGGGTGTCGGACGGGCCGTCTATGTCGCACAGGGACCCGAGCGGGCGTATTCTCTGGTGGCCTTCGCCCATGATCTTCCACCAGAAAAACGGTCGGACCGGGTGATCGCGGATGCCTGGGACGCGACCTTCACCCTATTTGACGGAATCCCTTCCGAAGCCGACCTTGACCGGCTTTCCCGCAATGTTCCGCTGCAGGAGGCCGGCCGGATCAGCGAAACTGAACTGTCGCTATCCCGGGCCAATCGCTCGGTCCGATTGTGGACGCATGTCGTCGAAGCCCTAGCCGACGGTCGACAGCCGGATCTGAAGCAGATCCAAGAGGTTGGATACCTGATGCGAACCACGGCTGTTTACGGATCGGGAAAATTTGGGGCCGCGGACCGGGAAAACCTTGCAAACCGCACGGAAACCGAGGGGCCGTTTCAGGCCGAGATGCTGTCGGTCTTCCTCACACGCGCCTTCGTGCGGGACCTGGTCGAACACAAGGCGCGTGCAAAAGGGGGAAGCAAGGCCGTCAAGATGGCCCCTGATATCGCGCGCCGCCTTGGCATCGGGAATTCCACTGGACTGGGCATGGCGCCCTTCCTGATCAATCATCCGGTCCTGCTGAACAACTGGATCATGGCGCGCGAGGAGGCAATCGCCCGGGTTCGATCCGTGCAAACCGCGACCCAAGAAGAAATCAGTGTATTCCGGTCGGTGTTTGATCGCTGCCTGGTGTCGATTGGCCAATGGCATTCGGAACATCCGATACAAGATCGGAAACTGTCTGCTCTGAAATCAGACCTCGGGGTGATCGCGGACTTTCTCCGCCACTACGATCTTACGGGCCGAAGACCGTGGAACCGTCTGGTGGAGTGGTCGGAAACTGTGCTGAGCGAGGAGGGGCAGGAGTTGCTTCTTTCCCTGATCCTCGAACCCTATTCAGACCTGGTGGACGGTTTGTCAGGATGCATGGCGGATTCAAGCCCGCATATGTACGAGATTGACGGCGCCATGCCGCTGGCCGATGTGCGGCAAGCGATCCGCGACGGTTTCGGTTGGGCGCTGGATCTGGACTGGGGCGCCCGCGAAGCCTGCGCAAGGGTCTGGTATGTATCGGAAGAAAAGCTGGAACCCAGACTGGGTGAGCGCTTTGATGAGCCGGTAGCCGAGTACGAACAACCGCTTGCCCCGGCACGGGATGCGGCAGCGGCATATTCGGCAATGGCCGATTGGGACACCGCCGCGACCACCGCGGAATTTCTTCTGCGCCATCCTGAACATCGCCACACGATCCGCCGGGCGCAGATCAGCCGCAAGGCCCCCTACAGCGAGATCCGAGACAACACGATTGGTGCATCAGTTCTGCCGATCGACATGCTCCGCGCCAAACTGTCCTTTTTCGGCGCGACGCATTTCGATCCCCGCTCGGACCGTTGGGTCCGAATCTGCATGTATTCAGGCGCGCCGTACCCCGAGGATCTTTCGCCCGAAAATGCCGATTTCTGGGTTTATCCGGAGGTGCCGGAATGAACCTGTCGCTGAACGAGGTCGAAGGACTGGCAAAACGCGCGGCACGTGGGGCGGGTCATCACTGGGGGCCGGCCGAGGACGCCGCCAAGGCGACCCGCTGGCTGTGTCTGCAAGGTTTTGACGGTGCAGCCGCCTTGTCAGCGGTCCTGCGCCAGGAATTTGCCCTTCGGTTTGATGCGCACACGCCGCGGGACCTCGGGGTGAATTGGCGGGCGCATGGGCAGATGTGCCCGTTGGGGGCGGGGATGCTGCTGTCAGATTGTTCGGAACATCTGGGCCGCGGGCCGATCTTTCTGTATGACGTGGCGGTTCCACTGTTTCTCGTGCCGTTCGCGGGCAACGCTGCACGCCGATTGCAGACCAATGTGACCGTCGTCTGTGATGAACTCAGCGCCACGACGGATGGGGAGGTCGTGGACGCTCCGGATCTTTGGCCGGAAAGCGCCACAAAGGTCATCGTAACGATCGGCGGTACACCTGAAAAACTGCGCGCCACGCAGACGCGCGCCCTGCCGGCGCCTGCGGCTCTGGCTTTTTTGAACACTCTGGCTCAACGCACCTATGCCCCCGCAACTGAGGAGTCTCGCCGTTTGGGCGCCGGTGCTGGTTTGTCCGATAATGACTGAGGAGGCCGAGATGCCAGAAACCCGAACGTTGTCCCTTGCCGAAATCGAGGATCTGTCGCTGCGCGCTCTGATGGCGGCCGGCACGTCCGAGGACAATGCCCGGCCGTTGGCGGTTGCGACCGCCGCGACCGAGGCGGATGGGGTGGCCAGTCACGGGCTGGCCTACATCCCGATCTATTGCGAGCATGTACAATGCGGCAAGGTGGACGGGCGAGCACAGCCGGTGATGTCCGCCCCAAAACCGGGCGTGGTGGTGGTTGATGCGGCCACCGGTTTCGCTCACCCGGCGATCGACTTGGGGTTCGATGCGTTGATCCCGGCCGCACGCGAGCAGGGGATAGCTGCGCTGGCCATCCGCAACAGTTACAACTGTGGTGTGCTGGGGTATCACACCTATCGCTTGGCTCAGGCGGGCCTTGTTGGCCTGGGGTTCACCAATGCACCTGCATCCATTGCACCGTCGGGTGGTTCACGGCCCGTCGTGGGCACAAACCCGTTTTCGCTGGCCGTTCCGGGTGCTGATGGGCAGCCTGCTGTCTTGATCGACCAAAGCGCCAGCACGATCGCAAAAAGCGAGGTCATGAAGCACGCCCGCGAGGGAAAGCCGATTCCGGTCGGTTGGGCGCTGGACCCTGATGGCAACCCGACAACTGACCCCGCCGTGGGCCTCAAGGGCTCGATGGCGCCTTCGGGCGGCTACAAGGGCGTGGGCGTCGCACTTCTGACCGAGGTAATGGCCGCCGCCTTGACCGGGGCCACTTTGGGCATCCATGCTTCACCCTTTTCCGGAACTGTGGGCGGCCCGCCAAAGACCGGTCAGTTCTTCATTGCCATCGACCCCGGCGCTACGGCCGGGTCGGGGTTTGCTGCCAATATCGCGGAACTGGCCGAGGCGATCCGGTATCAGGAAGGAGCGCGTCTGCCCGGCGATGGTCGGCGCGCCAAGCGCCTGCAGGCCAGCCAGGACGGGGTTGGTGTCAGCGTCGCGACGCTGGACAAAATCCACGCCCTCCTGGCCTGACACCCCTTTCAGGCGGAAACAGGGGCAAGGCTGATGCCTCGCCCCCTTTGCATCACGTATTGATGATGTTGTGTTCCGGTCCGTACGGAAAGCCGGTGATATTCTCGGCCCCATCCTCGCCTACGACCAGAATGTCGTGCTCGCGATAGCCGCCCGCGCCGGGCTGGCCTTCGGGAATCCACAGCATCGGCTCGATGGACACGACCATGCCCGGCTCGAGCACCGTGTCGATGTCTTCGCGCAGTTCCAGGCCCGCTTCACGACCGTAGTAGTGGCTGAGGATGCCGAAGGAGTGCCCATATCCGAACGAGCGGTATTGCAGCAGGCCCTGATCGGCGAAGAACCGGTTGATCTCGGCTGTGATGCCGGAACAGGTCGCGCCGGGTTTGATCAGGCTCAACCCCAGCTCGTGCGCGGCTACATTGGCCTGCCACAGGCGCAGGCTGTCGGCGTCGGCCTCGCCCAAGAACAGGGTGCGTTCCAGCGCGGTGTAATAGCCCGAGATCATCGGGAATGTGTTGAGTGACAGGATATCGCCATTCTGCAAGGCCCGCTTGGTGACCGGGTTGTGTGCGCCGTCGGTGTTCAGGCCCGACTGGAACCAGACCCAGGTGTCGCGGTACTCGGCGTCGGGATAGGCGCGGGCGATCTCGATCTCCATCGCATCGCGGCCGGCCATGGCGATCTCGATCTCGGTGGCGCCTTCACGAATCGCGGCATGGATGGCCGCGCCGCCCACGTCCGCCGTACGTGCGCCGCCTTTGATCAACTCGATCTCTTCGGCCGATTTCACCATCCGCGCGGCCATCGTGTCGGGGGCGATGTCCACAAGCTCGGGCTGGTTCAGCATGGACAGGGCCGTGTCGCGCGCGGCCAGCGTCATGTGGTCGCTTTCGATGCCGATCCGGCGGGCAGTCCCGATCAGGCTGGCTACGGCGCGCCAGTAGTTGTCGCGCTTCCAGTCGGTGTAGATTACGTTGTCTTCGACCGACCGACGCCAGGGCTGGCCCGCGTCGATATTCGCTGACACGGTGGTGCAGCTGTCCTGCGTCACCACGCAGCCATAGGGCCGGCCGAAGGCGCAGTACAGAAAGCCCGAGTAGTAAGCGATGTTCTGCATCGAGGTCAGCAGAACGACCGGGATGTCCCGCTGCGCCATGATGGCGCGCAGTTTGGCCAACCGGCGGTCGTACTCGGCGCGGCTGAAGGGCAGGGGCGCCTTGTCGCCGTTGTGGCAGGTGAAGAATTCGGGGCGATTTGAAAGGTCTGTCATGTGCTCTCTCGTTTCTTTGCCGGACGTGCAAAGCCCGGCCACATGTCCCGGCGTACAGGACAGGCGGTCTCGGGGTCCGAGAGCCGATCACCCCCTTGGGCGCTGCGACGCCATCGCAGCAGGGGGCGAACAGAGAAATCGTTAGATCAGGCCACGCCGCCGGTCAAGCCGGCGTCAGCCCGCGCAGACGTTCCGACCGCCGCCGCAGCAGCTCGACCGTGGTCAGCAGGGCGATCGAGATGACGACGAGAATCGTGGCCACGGCCAGGATGGTCGGGCTGATCTGCTCGCGCAGGCCGGTGAACATCTGCCACGGCAGCGTCTTTTGGCTGGCCGATCCGACGAAAAGCACCACGACCACCTCGTCGAACGAGGTGATGAAGGCGAACAGCCCGCCCGAGATCACGCCCGGCAGGATCAGGGGCATCTGAATCTTGAAGAAGGTCCGCACCGGACCCGCACCCATATTCGCAGCAGCCCGCGTCAGCGAACGGTCAAACCCGACCAGCGTGGCGGTCACGGTGATGATGACGAAGGGAATGCCCAGAACGGCGTGGGCCAGGATCACCTTAAGGTAGCCCACAAAGGTCTTGTTCATGCCCAAAGTGCCTTCAAGGAAGCGGCCGATGTCGCTGTAGAAGAAGAACATGCCCGTCGCCGAGATGATCAGCGGCACGATCATCGGAGAAATCAGGATCCCCATGATGGCGCGCCGCCCCGGCACATGCGACTGGCTGAGACCGATGGCCGCCAGCGTTCCCAGCGTTACCGATATGATCGTGGCGATGGGCGCGATGATCAGCGAGTTCTTGAAGCTGCGCTGCCATTCGTTGTTGGTGAAGAAATCCTGGTAATGCTTCAGCGAATACCCTTCGGGGTCCAGCCGCAGCATCTCGGGTGTAAAGGTAAAGAAGTCCTGCGCGTTGAACGACAGCGGAAGAACCACCAGAATCGGCGTGATCAAGAAGACGAAGATTGCGCCGCAGATCACCCGGAACAGGTAGTGATAGAACACCTGCTGCGCCGTCAGATAAGGCAGCAGCTTGCGGCGGTATCGGCCCTCGTACAGCCAGAATGTGAACCATGCGAAAAACCAGCCGCCCAAGAAGCCGAGCACACCGCCCATCGGCCCGGAAACCGCGAAGCCGACGGACGCGAAACCGATGATGTTGATCCAGTAGGCAAGCCTCTCGTTCTTGAGGACCGAGATGTAGATCCAGGCCAAAAGGGCCGTCAGCGCCGCGCCGCCGATCATTCCCAGGGGGACCGAGCCGTTTCCGGCGCCGACAAACATGCCGGCAAACGCGCCGGCCAGTGCGACGCTGGGAAGGACCATGGATAGGGGCTTGCGCGAAATTGGTGTCAGTGCGGCCATGTCGGTTACCCCAGCTTCACGTTATCGATGCCCACGATCTTGTCGTAGACCCAGTAGAGGATCAGAACCACTGCCAGCAGGATCGTCCCCAATGCTGCAGCCAGGCCCCAGTTCAACGACGACGATATGTGATAGGCAATCCGGTTCGAGATGAAGACACCCTTGGTGCCGCCCACGATTTCGGGCGTGATGTAGTAGCCGATTGCCAGAATGAACACGAGGATCGATCCCGCTCCGATGCCCGGGATGGATTGCGGGAAGTAGATCCGCCAGAACGTGGTCCAGTTCGTCGCGCCCATGGATTTGGCCGCGCGGGTGTAGGATGGCGGAATCGTCTGCATCACCGAATACATCGGCAGGATCATGAACGGCAGCAGGATATGCGTCATGGCAATGATCGTGCCGATCTGGTTGTTGATGATGATCAGCCGGGCGTCATCTGCGACCAGCCCGAGCCAGACGAGGGTGTCGTTTATAACGCCCTGCTGCTGCAGCATGACCTTCCATGCGGATGTCCGCACCAGAAGCGACGTCCAGAAGGGCAGCAAAACCAGAATCATCAGCAGGTTCGACACGCGCATTGGCAGGGTCGCCAGCAGGTAGCTGACCGGATAGGCCAGCAGGATGCAGGCCCCGGTGATTACCAGCGACATGAACAACGTACGCCCGAACAGCTTGATGAGAATCTGCTTGTCTTCCGGCTGAGCCTGAGCACCTTCCGGGGTGCGCCGCATGTCGATTGCGTTCAGGAAGTAACCGTTGGTGATCGGAACCGCATGGGTTTTGATCACGCGCCACGTCTGCGGGTCCCCCCAGCCGTCGTGGATCTCGATCAGCTTTTCCTTGAACGGACCGTCGGCTTCAGGATCCAACCGTTTGATCTTGCGGCCTGACTGGCGGAACAGCGAAGACATGCCGGTTTCTTCGTAGTTCAGACGCGTGCCAAGCCGGGTGTGTTCCTTGTTTTCGATCGCGACCACCATGTCACGAACGAAG
>NZ_JBXWSK010000111.1:0-8657 GCF_059613385.1 Ruegeria sp. BHSA162 | reverse complement strand
GAGAAGCCGAACCACTGGTTGTCTTCGTCCTGCAGGTTGGCGGGGATGCGCTCTTCCAGAACGTCGCTGTCGACCGCCTGCAGCAGGCCGGCGTTCTTGGCCCGCGCCAGGCGCGAGGTGTCCACGGTCAGCAGGATGTCGGCGGGCGAATTCGCGCCTTCGGCTTCCATCCGCGCGATCAGCTCGTCGGCCTTGCCTTCGATGCGGTTGATCTTGATGCCAGTGGCTTCTTCGAAATCGGTGTAGAGACGCTCGTCGGTGTCGTAATGGCGCGAGGAGTACAGGTTCAGCTCGCCTTCAGCGGCGGCCGATCCGGCGATCAGGGCCGACAGTGCGGCGGCGATAAAGCTCGTGGTTTTCATCTGTGGATGTCCCGGTTGTCGAATCTCATGAGCGGGGTATTTCCCGACTGATTTGCTCAATTAAACGATTCCGGGTGGGATGCAAGAAAATCCGACAAAATTACTTGGTCTAATTTGCCGCAGCGTGTTTAAGTGCGCCGGACAGGCATGGCTAGCGCGCGCGTTGAATTGTCTCGACCGACAAAATGGTCGGCAAATGCCTGGCGATCTCGGTCCAGGTTTCGCCTTCGTCGGCGCTTGCAAACACCGAGCCGCTGTTGGTTCCGAAATAGACACCCGCAGGGTCGCAACAATCTCCTGCCATCGCCTGGCGCAGAACCGTGAAAAAGCAGCTGGTCTGCGGCAGCCCTTCGCGACAAGCGGTCCAGCTTTGGCCACCATCGGTCGATTTCCAGACCGCCGCTGCCGCATCCGGCGGATACCGTCCGATGCTGTCTCCATTCAGGGGAATGGTCCAGATCGTATTGGGATCGTGGGGATGGACGTGGATTGGGAATCCAAAGGTCGACGGCAACCCGCCCGAGATATCGTCCCAGCTGCGCCCGTCATCGGACGAACGCCAGACACCATGATGGTTCTGTTGATACAGCAGCCCTTTGGTGCCGGGCGCCCGGACCATGTTGTGTACGCAATGACCGATTTGACCGTCCCGCGGCGCGGCCGGATGGTCGTGATGGCCGCAACTTTCGGCGTTCGACAGCCGGTTGCGCCGCTCCCACGTAGTGCCGCCGTCTTCCGAGGCGAATACTCCGGCCGCCGATATGCCCACCCACAGCTTTTGCGCATCGTCTGGATCGGAAACGATCGTGTGCAGCACCAAGCCTGCGGCCCCCGGTGACCAGTCTTCGGCTGAGGGGTGATCGGTCAGGCCATTGACCGTTTCCCAGGTCTGCCCAGCATCCGAACTGACCAACAACCGCGCCGGTTTTGTTCCCGCGTACAATGCCCCGCCCGTATGATGCAGCGACCAGATCTGCGAGAACTCGTCGCCGAACGGTGCTGCTTCTCCGGTCCACCCGATCAACTCGGCAAAGTCGGGATCGTTCGCGGCCCACTCGTCCTGCTGCCCCCGGGTGAGCTTGGTGACCTCCCAGCTCTGGCCCCCGTCCTCGGAGCGCCAGACGCCGGCTCCGTGCCAGTCGCCGCCGCCGCCGGCCCAGAGTGTCCCGGTTTCGTCATCTCCGACGACGTGGTTGATGGGCCAGCCGCCGCAATGCGGACCCGTAACGCGCCAAGATGTGCGATCCGGGTCTCCGATGATCACGAAGGCACCCTTGGTGGTGCCCACCAGTATGTCGATGCAAGGGTGTTTCATCCGTTTCGCGCTCCCGGCTGTTTTGGACAGCCTAACACGAACGGTCAGTCTCGGCGCGCGGCACAAAAAAACCGCGCCCGGAGGCGCGGTTCTTTGAAACAGCGATTTGCCGTTCTCAGCCCTGACGCGCTTTGAACTTGCGCTGCGTCTTGTTGATCACATAGACGCGGCCTTTGCGACGCACAACCCGGCAGTCGCGGTGCCGGTTCTTGAGCGAGCGGAGCGAGTTCTTGACCTTCATGGTCTCTCTCCAATTCTGCGGCGCCTTCATCAAGGACGTGGCCAGCGCCTGGGTTAGCGGGTGCCCCGGGTCAGACCCGAAACAGTGAAACGATGGTGGGCGGTACAAGGATCGAACTTGTGACCCCTTCGATGTCAACGAAGTGCTCTACCGCTGAGCTAACCGCCCACTTTCCCTTTGCGTATCCTGCCCCATAACGAAACGGGGCGCGGATCTCCGCGCCGGTGGAGGGGTCTATAAAAGGAGTCGCGAAAGGGTTCAAGGGGTTTGGTCCAACAATTTTCCGGTCTATGTTATCGGCAAAGAAGGAGAGGCCATGCACAGCGCCGCATACGCTTTGGAAATGCCCGCAGAACGCACGTCGTGCGTTGTTTTTTCTTCGCCACATAGCGGTCGGAACTATTTGCCGGGCTTTCTGGATCGTTCGGTTCTGAACCGCAATGTGATTCGCTCTTCCGAAGATGCCTTTGTCGATCAACTGTTCGCTTCCGCCTCGATCCAGGGCGCACCGTTGATTGCAGCGCAGATGCCGCGCGCGTTCCTTGACCTCAACCGCAGCGCCGAGGAACTGGATCCTGCGTTGATTCTGGGCGCGCGCCGCCAGGGACACAACCCGCGCGTGGTATCGGGGTTGGGCGTGATCCCCCGTGTCGTATCCAACGGTCGCGCAATCTACAGCGGCAAGCTTACGATGGACGAAGCGCGCCTGCGCATCGACACCTATTGGCGCCCCTATCACGCCCGCCTGAAGTCTCTTTTGGCCGAATCGATCGACATGTTCGGACAGGCCATCTTGATCGACTGCCACTCGATGCCACACGAGGCCGTTGCCATGGCCGGGAACCCCAAGGGGCGCCGTCCCGAGATCGTACTGGGGGATCGGTTTGGTGCCTCGGCATCGGGCGTCATTGTTGATCAGATCGAAGCAGCCTTTTCGTCCGCAGGTCTGACCGTGGCCCGCAACACACCCTTTGCAGGGGCGTACGTGACCCAGACCTACGGGCGTCCTGCCCGCCATCAGCATGCGATTCAGATCGAGATCGACCGGGCGCTCTACATGAATGAGAACACGATCGAGCCCAACGCCAATTTCTTGGCGTTCAGGGATATTCTGGAAGAAGTCATCGCGGATATCGCCCGAATTGGATCTCAGCCGGCACGGTTGGCCGCCGAATAGGAAGAGTCACCGCAGCGCTCGGCCCTTCACGATTGCATCAGTTCCATATTTTCGGCGGATCTCGTCGGTCGCACGTTCCGCTTTCGAGCGTTGCGTGGCCCCGGGGTCCAGCAGGTCGCCGGAAATGTCGGCCTGATCTTCGGCGCACAGGTCTGACAATCCGCAGCCCAGCAGACGATAGGGGCCCTGATCGCCGACCTGATCGAACAGCCCGCGGGCGGTGCGATAGATGCGGTCGGCCATCTGTGTCGCATCCCGCAACGAGACTCGGCGGGTCAGCAGTTTGTGGTTGGCCTTCTTGAGCTTCAGCGTCACGACCCGCCCGGCCAGCCCCTTGGCCTTCGCTCGGTCGGCCACCTTTTCCGCCATGCGCCAAAGGTGACCGTCCAGAATGTCGGGGTTGGCGGTGTCTTCAAAAAACGTTGTTTCATTGCTGATCGACTTCATCGGCTCGTGGGCCGAAACGCGCCGCTTGTCCTGCCCTCTGGACAGGTGCCACAGCCGATAGCCCATCGAGCCGAAGCGCGCCGTGAGGGCCTCTTGATCCCATCGCAGCAAGTCCGAGAATGTGCGAATGCCGGCCCGTTCCAGTGACTCCTGCGCAGCCGGTCCGATGCCCCAGATCAACCGCACCGGCTTGTCGTTCAAAAACTCGGCGGTTTCCGCCATGCCGATCACGGAAAACCCGCGCGGTTTGTCCAGGTCGGACGCCACCTTGGCCAGAAACTTGTTGTGCGAAAGCCCGATCGAGCCGGTCAGGCCCAGTTCGTCTTTCATGCGTATGACCAGCCGTGCCAGCATCACCGCGGGCGGCGCGCCATGCAGTCGCTGGGTGCCTGACAGGTCCATGAACGCCTCGTCCAGTGACAGGGGTTCGATATCCGGTGTCAGTTCGTCCATCATCGCGCGGATCTGCCGTGAGACCTCGACGTAGACGGACATGCGCGGTTTGATCACCACTGCATCGGGGCATAGTTTCAGTGCTTGAAACATTGGCATGGCCGAGCGCACGCCGCGAATACGCGCCACATAGCAGGCCGTTGACACCACGCCACGCCGTCCCCCGCCGATGATCACCGGCTTGTCCGCCAGTTCGGGGTTGTCGCGCTTTTCGACCGAGGCATAGAACGCGTCGCAATCCATATGGGCGATGGTCAGATCGAACAGCTCTGGATGCCGCAACACCCGCGGGCTGCCGCAGGAGGGGCAGCGCCGTTCGTCGTGAAGACTGGCAAGGCAATCGCGACAGAGAGCGGGCATCATTTCCTTTCCACGGGCACCGTGAATGAGCGGTCTGGCCGAGGTGCCAAAAGTACAACACCGCACGCTGCAGCGCAAAGCGATTGAACGAAAAGGTGGGGCCGACAAGAAGACCCCCCGCAGTTTCGCGGGGGGAGGTAACGGGCCTCAGGAAGACGCGGCCCGTTGGGGAGTGTCTCTTGATCAGAATCGCCCAAAAATGTCGATTTCGATAGGCCTACGAAGCAGGTCCCAAAACTCGTGTTTTTCATGTGTGTTTTGGGGCACAGAGGCAATTTGGCGCGGCCGCGGCCAAAAGTGACGCAAGGTCAACCGCTTGCGGGCCAAATCGTGCTTCTGGAATGGTGATTTGACGCGACTTGCCCTCGAAAGGTTACACCGAACGCAACTCGGCCAGAACGGCGTCGGCTGCAGCTTTGGGGTCGACGGCTTGATAAATCGGCCGCCCGACCACGATGTGATCGGCCCCGTCACTGATTGCGGCGGTGGGTGTCGCGACGCGTTTCTGATCGCCAAGGTCCGATCCGGACGGCCGCACGCCGGGGGTGACGATCAGTCGGCCTTCGGCCTGGGGCAAGGCGCGGATCAGGGCCGCCTCTTGCGGGCTGGCGATCACACCGTCGGCGCCGGCCTCGAATGCGCGGGCCGCGCGTTCCAGAACCATGTCCTGCATGTCGCCGGACTTCATCAAACCTGCATCCAGATCGTCACGGTTCAGCGAGGTCAGGATGGTCACCGCCAGGATCTTCAGATCCTTACCTGCCGCGCCTTCCTTGGCGGCACGCACCACGTGGGGGTCGCCATGCACGGTGAGGAAATCCAGATCGAACTGCGCCAGCCCCCGCACGGCATTCTCGACCGTGTTGCCGATGTCGAACAGCTTCATGTCCAGAAAGATGCGCTTGCCGTGCTCCTGCTTCAGCTCGTTTGCCAAGGCCAACCCGCCACCGGTCAGCATGCCCAGACCGATCTTGTAGAACGATACCGCGTCGCCCAGCGTCGCGGCCATTTTCAGCCCTTCCAGTGCGTTGGGTACGTCGAGGGCGACGATCAGGCGGTCATCTGCGGTTTGGGGCAGGGCTTTGGGCATTGTTTCGACCTTTCAGGCTTGACGGGATCGGCGCTTCTGTAGAGCGTGCGGCGCAATCAGACAAGAAAAGACGCAGGGAAGTACAGGATGATACGGTTGGGTGTGATGGCTTCGGCAGCTGTTTTAGCCGGGGCGGGCGCTGTCTGGGCCGGCGAAACCGATTGCGGAGAGGCCCGACTGGTCTGGGCGGACGTCAAGGACAGCGGGTCGGCAGCAGCCATCCAAAGCTTTGCCGAGGTCTATGCGGAGTGCCCGATTTACTCGCAGCTTGCACGCGAGCAACTGGCCGAATTCAATGGAGGCTCACCTGAACCGGAGGAGGTCAGCGCCCCCAAAGAAGAGACACGACGCCTGCTTGTGACCGACCTGCGACCCCGGCCGGAACCAGACCCCGACGATCCGCCATACGAGCCCGACTATTCGGATGGAGAATATCAGTGCCTGATGGCCGCTGCCGCTCCGGGCCAGTCGCCTTATTTCGACGGGGTGGAATGGGCGGACATGGACGCCGAGAATGCGATGGCGATCTGTGCCGATCTGCTGCTGAAAGACCAGAATGTCGATGCCGAGGTCGTCGCCGCGTTCGGCCGGGCGCTGATGAAAGGCGGCAAGCTGGAAATGGCGCTCGAATTTTCGGAGCTGGCAGCAATGGAAGGCAGCGGGCTGGCGATGAACACGCTCGCTTCGCTCTATAACGAGGGTGAGATCGTTCCCGAAAACGATGAAACGGCGTTCGGGTGGTACATGGCGGCTGCCGATGCCGGCCTGTCCATGGGGATGCACAACGTGGCATACGGCTATGAACACGGCGATGGTGTCGCGCCCGATATCGACAAGGCGCTCGAGTATTATGAACGGGCTGCGTTCTTTGGGTATGATCCTTCTATGGTCCGCCTGGGCATTTTCCATCGCGACGGTACGCATGTCACACAGGATATGGACCGCGCGGTCGACTATCTGGAGCGGGCCGCCGATCACGGAAACGTCGATGCCGCGGTGCATCTGGGCTTGATCTACGAAACCGGCCAGAACGGATATCCCAAGGATATCGAAAAGGCGCTGGAGTATTATTTCCAGGCCGCCGAAGAGGATGACGTCGTGGCGCTGCATAATCTGGGGTCGCTGACCTATCACGGGCGGGACGGCGTGCCCCAGGACACGCAGGCGGCTTTTGTGCTATGGGGCAGGGCAGCCGAGCTTGGCCATATGGCCTCGCAGCGCAAGTTTGGCCGTTTGCTGCACGAGGCGGGCGAGATCGAAGGCGCGTTGAAATATTACCGTCTTGCGGCCGAGCAGGGCGACGACGTTGCAAAAAAGCTGATCCGGGAAATCGAGGGCGATTGACCCCCACGGCTGGCAGGGGAGGCCCTGGTTTCCCCGCTTTGGCCCAACTGTGCTATGGTGCCGCCATTCAGGACCAAAAATTGCACCAAAGGGACAGACCATGAAGCACCTATTTCCGCTGGCCGCCGTGGCCGCGCTCGCCGCTTGTGAGGAGGCCCCTCCACAACCCGAGACGGGCGCTGCCCCGCCGCCCACCAACGACGATTTGTACCTGGTCGGCGGCTATCGGTCCGAGGATGACTGGTGCCAGTTGACCGGCGAAACCGCCTTTACCGTCAATTTCCTGGACCACACGGCCGACCTTGTCTCGTGCCCCACCGGCAGCGCCGCCGCGCAGTCGCTGGGCGAAATGCAGAATGCTCAGCAGGTGGCCGAAACCGGCGGCTATACCGTCTATACGATTCCCCGGGGCTGAGCGTTTTTTTCACCCGCTACCCTCTTGAAGCAGCGGGAACATTTCCCAAATTGATCCATGAGGCCCGGACCACTGCGTGCTGCCAAGCAGGCGCAAATTTAACGGGCGCTTGGAAAAGGAGAATGCCATGGACTTGAACAAGTTCACCGAGCGTGCACGAGGTTTCGTGCAGGCGGCGCAAACCATTGCGCTGCGCGAGGGACACCAGAGATTGGCTCCCGAACATATTCTGAAAGCACTGATGGATGATGACCAGGGGCTGGCCAGCAACCTGATCAAACGTGCGGGCGGCGCGCCCGAGCGCGTGGTCGAGGCGCTGGATGTTGCCCTGGCCAAGATCCCGAAGGTTAGCGGCGACGCGGGCCAGGTCTATCTGGACGGCCAGACCGCCAAGGTTCTGGACGAGGCC
Source organism: Ruegeria sp. BHSA162 (assembly GCF_059613385.1). Lineage (NCBI taxonomy): Bacteria > Pseudomonadati > Pseudomonadota > Alphaproteobacteria > Rhodobacterales > Roseobacteraceae > Ruegeria > Ruegeria sp. BHSA162. Next base: position 1,044 of record NZ_JBXWSK010000111.1, on the reverse strand, counting down.
GAGAAGATCGCCAAGAAGGCCGGCGACAGCTTCGTGCCGGTCGAGCGCGTGCTGATGGCGCTGTGCATCGTCAAATCCAAGGCCAAAGAGGCCCTGGAAGCTGGTGCCGTGTCCGCCCAGAAGCTGAACGAGGCGATCAACGACATCCGCAAGGGCCGCACCGCCGACAGCGCCAATGCCGAAGAAGGCTATGACGCGCTGAAGAAATACGCCCGCGACCTGACCGAGGCCGCCCGCGAGGGCAAGATCGACCCGATCATCGGCCGCGACGAGGAAATTCGCCGCGCCATGCAGGTTCTGTCACGCCGGACCAAGAACAACCCGGTTCTGATCGGTGAGCCCGGTGTGGGTAAGACCGCCATCGCCGAAGGTCTGGCTCTGCGCATCGTGAACGGCGACGTTCCGGAATCGCTGAAGGACAAAAAGCTGCTGGCGCTGGACATGGGTGCCCTGATCGCCGGTGCGAAATACCGTGGCGAGTTCGAGGAACGTCTCAAAGCCGTTCTGAACGAGGTCACCGCGGCCGCCGGCGAGATCATCCTGTTCATCGACGAGATGCACACGCTGGTGGGTGCCGGCAAGTCCGACGGTGCGATGGATGCGGCCAACCTGATCAAGCCTGCGCTGGCGCGGGGTGAGCTGCACTGCATCGGTGCCACCACGCTGGACGAGTACCGCAAATACGTCGAGAAGGACGCGGCTCTTGCCCGCCGGTTCCAGCCCGTCTACGTGCAGGAACCCACGGTCGAGGACACGATCAGCATCCTGCGCGGCATCAAGGAGAAATACGAGCTGCACCACGGCGTGCGCATCTCGGATTCGGCGCTGGTGTCGGCCGCGACCTTGTCGCACCGCTACATCACCGACCGCTTCCTGCCCGACAAGGCGATCGACCTCGTGGACGAGGCCGCCTCGCGTCTGCGCATGGAAGTGGACAGCAAGCCCGAAGAGCTGGACCAGCTGGATCGCCAGATCCTGCAGCTCCAGATCGAGGAAGAGGCGCTGAAGCTTGAAGATGACGCGGCTTCGAAAGATCGGCTTGAG
>NZ_JBXWSK010000110.1:0-9154 GCF_059613385.1 Ruegeria sp. BHSA162 | reverse complement strand
GCGACGGCTCAACCCCGACCGCGTCGTAACCACAGGCGATGGCCTCCTCGACCAGAATACCGGTTCCGGCCCCCACATCCAGCAGCCGGTTCGCGCCGGCAGTGGGTCTTGGCAACCTGTTCAGCAGCACCCGCTTCTGCCGCGCCCTTTGGGGGCGCGTCATCTCATAGGCCGGGTCTTCGAGGTCTTCGTAGAATTTAAGGACATCGACCATATCCGTGCATTGGCAAAAACCGCAGCGGACGCATTGGTCGATCGCGGCGGTTGTACCGTAGTCGGCATTCGAGATTTCAAAGTTCCGCGACGTCGGATCCCCGCGCAGGGTGCTTTCCTTTATCCTCCTGAGGCCGCCGGTGCCGCACAACCAGCATCGCCGGATCGGTGCGGAAACAACATCATCTGAAGGCTGGTTCACCATGCGCGCATCACCTCCAGTCTGGCAGCAAGCCGGTCCGTTGCCCGGCACCTATGACCCGACTGGCCGGATTTCAAGCAACTGTTCAAAGAACGGAAGTTTGATCTCGAGCAGAACGAACATGACCACCACCAGAAGAATAACCTGAAAAACAAGGCCGCGTTGTTTGTACAGATTTTCGGGGGCCTGTGCGATCGAGTCCCGCGCCAGCCCGACGGCAAGATAGCGCCCGAACAACATCGCAACGAAGGGCAGAGACAGAAGAAGCTCGATTTTGTACTTGGTCAGGAAAACGCCCAGGAAAGCGGTGGACAAGATTGCGTAGACCAGCGCCGAAACCAGTAGCTTCGACTCGTCGTAGTCTTTGAAAGATGCGCGGTACCGCGCGGCAAGCGCCGGGTCGTCAATGGTACGATATTCGGCAAAGCGCTTGATCGCCATCAGATACGCGCCCCCGAACCAGTACGAGATCAACACGCTGGATGGTGCCACGATCGGCGGAACCATAATGAACCAGCCCGCAAAGAACCGGATGGGGTTGTTGATGGCCTCGCTCAGAACGTCCAAATAGGCGCGGTCCTTGGACCGGATTGGTTTGACGTTGTAGATGATCCCCATGATCAGCAGGGACAGCGCCGTCAGGAAGAACGGCGTATTGATCAGCAGCGCGAGTCCCAGACCGATGATCGCCAGACCCAGCCATTGCAACCAGACGATCCGGCCGTCGATTTCGGTCACGACCGAGGCACGCTCTTTCTTCTTCGGGTGGTGTCGGTCGAACTCACGGTCCAGCCACTCGTTGATGGTATAGTTGGCCGATGCGATCAGACAGATCGAAAAGATCCCGACGGCGAGGTCGATTACCGACCGACCGGTGAACTCGGCACCCATGATGACCGCAAGAACGGCACCCGGCAGAATGAAGATGTTCTTGAACCAATGGTCGATGCGCGCAATGGACAGATAGTCTTTGAATCCGGCTTTTACCATTGCAACCACTTTCACCGACACAACAACATTTGCCGGACCCGAAAAGGCGGGAAACAGAACAATACGGGCGGCATGTCAGATTTCCAGACTGCGCCTTGCGTGCTTCTTCCGGCGATCATAAAGCTTCAAAACCACAAGAAAACTAGCACATATGACCACCGCGACGATAGGCCAAAGTGCTGCAAGATACCTTACCGACGCAATGGATAGTGTTGCAGACAGAAACAATAACGCATGCAGGCTCAGCACCCCCAACCCAGCCAGGGTCAGCATCTGACGTCCGGGCCAGTTTCGGCGCAGCCAAAGGATTGAGGCCGCCAGGATCAAGATCGAAGCCAGCCAACCTATCGCAAGCGCGGAATGGATAAGACGTGCATGCGGCGGATCAAATACATCGCGGGTGATGTAGCCGAGCGCATTGTCCATCGGGAACGGCCCATTCTGCGCGATGTAGGCGGTGATGTCGTTCGCGGTCACGGCATGGTAGAAGGGCTGCCAGAGGGCGGCATAGTGTTGTAGCGGCAACCGCAGAAACCCCGTTGGATTCGCCAGAATTCGTCTTGAAGCGATTTCGGCCATGAGTTCAGTCTTTGGAATGCCAATTCGGTCGGCAATGGACTGCAATCGGTCCTTCTCGTACAGAAATATCAAGCTGGCTTCGTAGCTGTGCATCAGAAAGAAGGAGACCGGTCCAAATGGCGCCCGGGAAATCGCCTCGCGTGCGTCTGCCGGACCCTCTTCTTCAAGAATAATCCAGACTTCGGTTCGTGGGTCATCGGGGGCATAGGGGCTTGTACCTGCAGCGAACATAGCGCTTTTTGCGAATAAGACGTTCCCCAGCACGCTTTCGCGAGGTTCATCGTGGCGAAGATCGTAAGCGGCGCGGTCTGCAAGCAGCACGAAGGTGACGCCCAGAACTGCCAGAGCCAGCCCAGCCCACGGGCGCCTGCCATTGATATAGCTCGCGCAAAGAACCACCACGATAAGGATGGGCAAAAGAGCAAAACCAACTGGACGGATCGCGATCATGGCGCCGACTGTCATGCCCAGGGCTGCAAAGTGCCAGGGCTTGGGGCCGTGGATCGCTTGCACCAGACAGGCAAGATAGACGCATGTCGCGCTCTGGAACAGAGACTCGGACAGGATGCTGTAGTTGAAGTAGATCGTCATTGGGTTGATGATCAGAATTCCAAGCAGGACCAGACCGGCACCGGAGTGGCCAGTGGCCCGGGCCAGCGTGACCGACAACAGACATGCAGCAGCCGAGAATACCCAGATCTGGCCCACAACAGCGGCGCGCAGCGGGTCCGCGAACCCGTCGAAAAGGTCCAGAAAAAAAGGATATGCAAAGCCGCGATAGGCGGCGGCTTGAACGTAGTCCGCCGAGTCACTGGAGAAGTTCACGTCAACCAAGGGAAAAGCCGTCTGAATCACCGCCTGGACCAGTGCCAGCGCGATGATTATGAGCCCCCCGTTTTCATCTGCCCTTGAAGAAGCTTTCCCCAAAACCCACTCCAAGCAAAGTCAGGTATTCCGACCGCGCCGCACGTCGGTCAGTACCCGCGCGCAGCATCCGGTGCCTGCATGGTAGCACAGACTCGGCCACCAGACATCCCCGGTGGCCGGAACGGCGCGGTCGCCGGATTTTCTAGTAGTCGTCGTAAGTACCGTAATACCCTTCGTAGGTGGTCCAGCGGTATTTCTTGGGGTCGACGTCATTCAGAATCGTACCCAGCACATTGAAGCCGGATGACTGAAGCCGTTTTGCCGCGGCTTGCAACGCATGCTGTGGCGTTTTTCCCCAGCGCGCGACCAGCAGAACGGCGTCGGCGAGGATATCGTTGCGGTACACTTCATCCATCACCAGTGCCGGGGGTGTGTCCACGATAATGATATCGTATTGATCCAGCAGCGTTTCTTTGAGTTGCTTGAGCTTGTTTGACGCGGCATCAGACAGCTCGTGCGTAGGCGAGGCTGCGGTGATCAGATCCAGTGACCCTTTGGTTTCGGTGGTCAGAGCATGTTGCAGGGTTACACTGTCAGAATAGATTTCCGAAAGTTGCACCTCATCCATGTCCGGAATGAACGTCTTCGTCGCGCCGCGACGGTGCGTGTCCAGATCAATCAGCAGAGCGTTCAGTCCGTCAACCGCCGCCGAGGTCGCCAGAACGCTGCTGACGAAGGATTTGCCCTCGTTCGGCAGGCCAGAGGTGATCAGGATCACCTTGGAATGCCGGAACTTGATACAATTGGTCAAGATGCCCCGGGCGGCTTCGGCCAGGGGCGATTTCTGGCTCTGCAACAGGTTTTCGATCGCCTTGTTCTCACCGGCGAACATTTTGCTGCGTCGCTGACGGGCGATATATCCCAGGTTGCTGAGGCCGGTCATTCGGAAGATCTGGTTTTCGCTGCGCACCGTTCTGTCCAGGCCCTCGCGCACCAGCGCGATGATGAAGCCAACGATCATTGCGAACAGGCCGGCCAGCACCGTGATCAATGACCTGCTGGGGGCATAGGGGTCAACCGGGATGCGTGCTTTGGAAACCTGAATCGTGCCGTCCTCAAGCTGGCCGATGCGGGTTTCCAGCAAGGTCAGGTTGTCGATCGTGGTTTGATAGCGGGTTCGCAGTAGTTCGACCTCGCGTTCCCGGCGCAGCAACGACAGCTCCAGACGGGTGCGGGCCTCCAGCTCCTGCTCGGATGTGACCAGCTGTTCCTGGAGGGCCAGAATTTCGTCTTCCGGCAGGTTGCGTTCGATGCCGATGCGCAGCTGGGCCTTGCGCCGCTCCACCTCGGCCCGCAGCCGGGTCACGACCTGTTCGTCATCCAGATTGTCCTCACGGATGAACTCGGCCAAATTCGATTCCGCCTGGGTCAATTCTTCGCCGAGGATACCGACCCGGCGTTTGAGATTGTCGATCGATGTCATCAAGCGATTGACCCGTGCGTCGCGCTCGTTCGCGATATAGACGGCAATGACGGTATTGGGCAGGGCTGCAGCCAGCACCGGCGATGTGGATCGGCCTTCGATGCTGATGGCGAGGCTTTCTCCCGCGCGGGAGACGGAATAAGAGGCCAGAACCTTGTCGGTGACCGCAGCGCGGTGAATCTCTTCATCCGCCTCGCTGTCCGCGCCGGGCGCACGGCGCACAAAGCTGGGGTCGTCGAACAGACCCAGGCGGTCTGCCACCTGCTCGGCAAAGTCGCGAGACCGCAGTCGGGCCAACTCGGTTTCCACGCTCGACCGGTTCAGTTCATAGGTTTCCAGCTGTCCGGTCGACTCGCTGAATCGTGTTTCTGTGAGAGCCAAAACCATCTGTGCGTCCGACCGATACTGGTCGGGGATGGTCGACATGTAGAAGGCTGTTGCCGAGACCGCACCGACGACCAACAGAAAGATGACCAGAAGGTTCCGGCGCAGTAGCAACCAGATATTGATGAAATCGTTGGTTTCATGCTGGTTGGCAATTACGTCGTCACCGGATTGCACGAGTGTTCTCCATTTTTTTCGGACCGTGAATACGGCTTAAAATCGGCGTCAGAATCGAACTGTTATTTATCATATTGTCTTACCTGTACTTTGATCGGCTCGATAGATTTATCTAGCCATATCAGGCCAAAAGGCCGTCCCTGTGCGTTTGGCGGGCAAAAAAAGCGATGCAAATCCGAGAGCAGAGAGTTTTTGGCCATTCTGGCGTCGGGCGAAGAGCTGCCTTTTCGAGGTCTTAAAATCGTGAACAAATCGCTTGGTTGTCGGCGTTGTTTCCGAATACGACACAGTGGGTTTGGTCCGGCATACCTACCTTCGGGCGTCCTGCGCCCGGGCTTCCGGTGGTTCAGCAGCAGGCTCGCGAAAGGTGATTTTCCAGTTCAGGGTAAAATTCAGAAGGAATATGCACCCGGTCACGAACGCCTGAATGATCAAGTAGTGGAAAGGCAACAACGCAAAGAGAAGAGAGAACAGCGCCACGTTTATCGCCGACGTCGTCGCCGTGACCAAAATGAACCTCTGCAGGGCACTGCGATGTGGAACGCTGGACCGAAACACCCATAGTCTTTGGATGCAGTAATTGAATGTGGCCCCCATCAGGAACCCGATTGCCGAAGCGATCGTTTCGTAGATGCCCAAGACCTCGACCGAGAACGCCATCGCCGAGAAATGGATGACGACGGCCGTGCACCCGGTCACGAAATAGCGACCGACCAGAACCGAGACGTGTTTGAGGTCTTCAAACTTCATCAATCAATCCTTCAGGGCGTGAATGCAGAGCCACCCGATTGAATATCATCGATCCTATCATTGTTCGGCCCCGAGTGTTGGAACAAGCTTCATGACATACGATCCTTCATTCGGTCGGTTTGAAACTGGCGGGAGATCCATAGATCCGCCCGTCGGCCTCCTCATAGAGTAGGGTCAGATCAGCTTCGCGGATCAGCCGTTCCTCATCGACCAGATAGAACCGCCAGTCGATCTCGTTCAGGATGGCGACAACCGCGTTTTGGTCAGCCACGCGTTTGCGGACCTCCTGAATTTCTTTTTCTGGCGACGTACCAGGGTCCGGCCTGCCGGTTCTGCGCTCGAACAACTCAGGGGACTTGAGCGCATCCACACCCTTGACCAGCCGAATGACATCATAGCCATTTGAGTAAACCACGACACCGTCCCGCAGATTGTCCAGATGCGCCAAAGTCGGAGAGTTCTTCCAGACCGGTGAGGCATAGAAATTCCCCTCCGTCATGTGGGTGCGGGTCATCGCTGCCGTACGTACGGCATAGGTTCCGGTCAACGCCAGCGCAAGTATGAGAGCTGCGGGACGCAGCCGGTTCATCATATCCGTTCCGGGCTGACCGCCAACGAGAGCAAACCCCAGAACCAGAGTCGAAATGAACACTGGCAACAGGTACCTGGCATGGATGGTCAGATTGGCCTCGATAAACAGGGCCAGAACAAGGAAAGGAACGTAGACCAGCAAAAAGAATGAGATCGTACGCGCAACTGGCAGACCGGGAAGGTCATCAGGGTTGGTCTGAACCTTCAAAGCTGTGCCGATCAGAGCAATGACGAATCCCAAAACCACAACCAAAGCGGTCAACGTGATAATCGGCGGCAGAGAGCTTGGCAGCACGTAGGCTGATAGCGTGGTCAGTGCCGCGCGGAAGGTCTCGGTGTCGGGATCCCCAAGGAACGCTGCTTGACGCCCGATGCCGGTCCCACCGGAGGTTTGATTGTACAAGTACCACCCGATGATGATTGCGGATGCGATCAGGCCAAACACAATCGCCGAAACCAGTCGACGGCGCAGATCACCGTGCCCATAAACAAGGATTGTCAGCGAGCAGGCCGCGATCAGTGGGACCAATGCGAACCGGGTCAGCACGCACAGGGCGGCCAGACAGCTTGCCAACACAAAGGCGGACACGTTGTCGCCGCGCAAGTAACGGGACATGAAGAAATAGGTGCCCAGCAAGCAGTTTGTCGTGAGCGGTTCCGACAGGATCGTGACATGCGCGTACATGAACTGGGGACTCAGGACCATGATAAGTGCTGCCAGAAAGATCATCCGTGGCCGAACCTTGCAGTCGTTCAGGATCAAGAACATCAAAGCGATGTTCAGGATCAGGCTGAGGATATTCAGTACGGTGGCCGCAAGCACGGGCTGGACACCCATTCCGGCCAGCAGATCAATCAGCGCGGTATAGGTTGGCGCCTGTTGAAACCGATCGGGGGACAGCCCCAGATAGGCCATAGAATCCGGACGCATTCCGATTCCGTGCCATGTGCCGGCGGCAAATAGCCCGGTTGCAAAAGCAACGAGGAAAAAGAAAAAGACCTTCAGTTCGGTGGACTGCCGCATGAATTCAACCCAAAAAACACTTTTACAACCAACAGCGTGAAACATTGCCGAATGGCGCAATTAGCAGTTTGCGAATTCGGCGTATCCATAATTTTTCACCGGCGGAGACGATGACCCAGAACGCTAGGTAGGGTCACTTTTGTTGTCAAGTTTCCGCACAGCCGCCGCTCGGACCGGCCTAGTTTCGACCTCCGTGCGGACAGCATTGCGCCGGATCGAATGAAGCCGGATCCGCAAGAGGCGGTACATTTACATACAGGCTGAGCGCCACAATTCCACTCAACAGCAAGACAAGACCCGGCTTTTCCCTCAGCAGAACGACCGAACCCAAGATAATGGCCGTGGTCCAGTGAGAGCTGTAAAGCAACACTTCGAGTGGGTTGAAAAACAGGTAGAACACAAAGAACGTGCCCACCAACGTCCACACGGCCAGCACAAGCGGGGCGCGGCCAGGTGTTCTGGTGCCGGAAACAATTGCCCATCCGACCAGGATTGTCGCCAGAATTGTCAGGGCCAAGCGGCTTGGATCGCGGAGAATCTCCCATAGCCGATCCAGCAAAAAGCGGCACTGAACGGTTTCGGCCGGCGCGACCCAGGAAAACAGGAAGAAGCCGGCGGCATAGTCTTTGATGATTTCCGGGTTGGTGAAGTTCGCAGCGTCCGCGTACCGGCCAACCATCTCGGTCGGTTCCATGAAAGGATCACCGTCCAGAACGATGCCAAGAAAAACGACCGGAGCCATCATGAAGATTACGGCAATCACCGACGGAACCACCAGTCCGAAAGTTAGTTTCCGCCCGACACCTCCGTTGAGAGACGCCCATGCAAATCCAGCATAAACCAGTGAGAATGCAGCCGCCGGCAAATGGGACCATCCGGCCAGCACACCGCAAGCCAGGCCAGCGATCACGCTGGTAAGGGCCGGGTACTTGGCGCAGTGTCTGGCCATCTCGGCCATGATCAACAATGACATGGCGATCGCCCAGAGTGAGACGCTGTAGGTCTCGACAACGCTGAGCGTGGTGACGGTTCCGAAGGTCAGGAGAACAGCAAGCGTCGCCAGAATGGTAACGGAGAGCGACAGGTGTTGGTGCAGTAGGAATAGTGCAATCGTGACAGACGAAATGGCGGCCCAGAATGCGAGACTGATCGAAATCGCGATAGGCTGCCGGATGCCCAGCCAGGTCAACGGCTCGGCGATGGCGGCGTTCAGCATCACGACCAGCGGGTGGCGCGCAAGGTGGAAAGCCAGGTAGTGCCCCTGAAACAAGCCATGCGAGTAACGGCCAGGGTCCGAGGCAAGGATGCAGTCGTCGTTGTAGAACGGTTTGCCCGGCGGTGCGGGCATGTCCAGAAACTGCCTCGCGAATTCCAGCCGGAAATAGAAAAAAGCAAAGACCACGCCAAACAGAAGCAGTAGCGCGAGGCCCGCCTGCCGTCTCATTGCAGGGGGGTGTGGAGACCGAAATTCGGACCGGATATCGCGCCAAAGGCCCGAGCAGGATGCAATCAGTTCAGTCATGAACAGACTTAGGCACGTCGGTGCAGCGCGTGACAAACAATAGGGGCGTGCACCTCTGTTTCGCATGACAATCGGCTGAATTGCGTCCTTTTGTGCGAATTTGGTGAACAGAAGTCCGCGCTTCGAGGATCAGACCAGCCATTTTTTCTGCCAGAAATGATACATCAGAACCGTCCACAGATGGGGCCCCCAATTGCGACGCCCGCTGAGATGCTCGCGCCATCGTCGCGCCAAGGTGGCTGTGTCGAATACGTCCTCGACCCCTTGTCCTGTTGAAAAAACCTCGTTTGCCACAGGCTTCAGCGGGCCACGCAGCCAGTCGTTGACGGGAATTCCGAACCCTTGTTTTGGGCGATCATACAAGGCCTTTGG
>NZ_JBXWSK010000109.1:0-8941 GCF_059613385.1 Ruegeria sp. BHSA162 | reverse complement strand
CCGCGACATCGTCGAGACCGCCAAAGCCTATGTGCCCGAGATGAAAGAGCAAGGCTGCGATCTGATCCTGGCCCTGTCGCATTCGGGCATCGGCGCGGCCGATCACGCGGACGGGATGGAGAACGCCTCGGTCCCGCTGGCCGGGGTCGATGGCATCGACGCGCTTGTGACCGGGCACAACCACCTGGTCTTCCCCTCGCCCACCTTCGCCGACCGTGCGGGCGTTGACGTGGACAAGGGCACTCTGATGGGCAAGCCGGCCGTCATGGGCGGGTTCTGGGGGTCGCATCTGGGCGTGCTCGACCTGCTGCTGGAACGCGACGGCAACGAATGGCGCGTGGTTACCACCACCTCCGAGGCGCGGCCGATCTCGAAGCGCAACGAAGACCGCTCGATCACCGCGCTGGTCGATGACGACCCAAAGGTGCTGGCCTCGGTCGCGCGGGACCACGAGGAAACGCTGGCCTATGTGCGCCGCGCGGTGGGCAAGACCTCGGCCCCGCTGCACAGCTATTTCGCGCTGGTGGCCGATGATCCCTCGGTCCAGATCGTGTCGATCGCGCAGAAATGGTATGTTGAGGAGATGCTGAAAGGCACCGAGCACGAGGGTCTGCCGATCCTGTCGGCCGCGGCGCCGTTCAAGGCCGGTGGCCGGGGTGGCCCGGAATACTATACCGACGTGCCGGTGGGCGATGTGGCGATCAAGAACGTGGCCGACCTGTATCTCTATCCCAACACCGTGCGCGCGGTGCGGGTGAACGGCGCGCAACTGCGCGGCTGGCTGGAGCGTTCGGCCGGGATGTTCAACCAGATCGAGCCGGGCGCCAAGGATGCGCTGCTGCTGAACCCCGAATTCCCGTCCTACAATTTCGACGTGATCGACGGTGTGACCTATCAGATCGACCTGTCTCAGCCCTCGCGCTTTGGCCCGAAGGGCGAAGAGGTCAACCCTGATGCGGCGCGCATAGTGAACCTGCAGTTCAACGGTGCCCCGGTGACCGACGACATGGAGTTCATCATCGCCACCAACAACTACCGCGCTTCGGGCGGCGGATCGTTCCCGGGCGCGATGGGCGACACCATCGTGTTCGAGGCCCCCGACACCAACCGCGACGTGATCGTGCGCTATATCGTCGAGCAAGGCACGATCGACCCCAAGGCCGACGGCAACTGGTCCTTCGCACCGCTGGGCGACACCACGGTTCTGTTCGAAACTGGTCCCAAGGCGCGCGATTACATCAGCGACGTCAAAGGTTTGGCGCTGGAAGACGCAGGCGACGGGGCCGACGGTTTCGCGGCCTTCCGCATCACGCTCTGACCGGCGACAGACACCGGATCGGGCGGCCAATCTGGCCGCCCTTTTCTCTTGGTTTGTGGCTGAAGGTCGGATTATCACACGCATTGGCGGGATGCTTATTTTTCAGGCGATAGGGGAAAAAATGCTCAGAAATAGGGCGAACGAGTTTTCTCAACCAATTGCCTCTGCCGTGCTGCACTGACACCAGGAAAAGGCTGTGGTGCTTTCGCATCCGACAGTCCTTTTGCCCGGAGCTTCCGATAACCTCTTTGTCCGCAATAACTCCCGCGCAAGCGATCGCCGCGCCTCCCCGTGCTGTTGGGCGGGGTGTTGTGTCCGTGGTTGGCCGCGCTGGCCGGACCGAGTTGCAGGACCTGCGCCAGCAAGGGTCGCTGAAGCTGCTGTTTCCTCGGCGTGATGGCTCGGACATGCAGGCCGTTCTGGTCAATACCGCCGGCGGCGTCACCGGCGGAGACAGTTTTGACCTTTCCGCCACCGCTCAGCCAGATGCACATCTGACCCTGACCACGCAGGCCGCCGAGCGCGCCTATCGCGCGTCCGGAGTAACCCCGGGCCGGATTAGGACGCATCTGACCGTGGCGGCAGGCGGCCAGTTGAACTGGCTGCCGCAGGAGACGATCCTTTTCGATGGTTGCTCGATCGACCGCTGCCTGCGCGCCGATCTGGCCCCTGATGCCGGCCTGCTGCTGGTGGAGTCGCTGATCTTCGGACGCGCCGCAATGGGCGAGCGGATTACTGCGGCCCACTTCCAAGACCGCATCGAAATCTGGCGTGCGGGCCGGCTGGCGCATCTGGAAGCGCTGCGCCTGATCGGTGATCTGGCGGCGGAAATGGCCCGGCCGGGCGTTGGCGACGGCGCGGGCGCGCTCAGCAGCCTGATACTGATCCGCTCGGATGCCGCTGCGCATCTGGACCCGATCCGAGCAGTCTTGCCTGACACCGGCGGCGTCAGCCTTGTGGGTGACGACATGCTGTTGATGCGCCTGCTGGCGCCCGACGGTTTCGCGCTGCGCCAGACCCTTGTGCCGATCCTGAACCGGCTGACCCGCAATTCCCTGCCAAGACCCTGGATGATCTGACATGCAACTCTCGCCGCGCGAAAAAGACAAACTGCTGATCGCCATGGCCGCCGAGGTGGCGCGCAAGCGCCTGGCCCGGGGCGTGCGCCTGAACTACCCCGAGGCCATCGCGCTGATCACCGATGCCGTGGTCGAGGGCGCCCGCGACGGCCGCTCGGTCGCTGACATGATGGAGGCCGGCGCGCAGGTCATCACCCGCGACCAGTGCATGGACGGCATCCCCGAGATGATCCACGAGGTGCAGGTCGAGGCGACGTTCCCCGACGGCACCAAGCTGGTCACCGTCCACAACCCCATCCGCTGAAGGAGATGACGATGAAACACCTGACTTCCCTGCCCTTCGCCCTGATGGCCGCGCCCGCGCTGGCGCATGACGGGCCGCACCTGCACCCGCATGAAGCTGGCACCTGGCTGGCGCTGGTCCTGCTGCTGGCGATCGGCGGCGTTGCGATCTGGCTGAAGGCGCGCAAATGATCCCCGGAGAGGTCATCACCGCCCCCGGCGAGATCGAGCTGAACGCGGGCGCGGCGCCAATCACCCTGATGGTGGCCAATACCGGTGACCGGCCCGTGCAGGTGGGCTCGCACTATCATTTCGCCGAAACCAACCCGGCGTTGGACTTCGACCGGGCCGCCGCCCGCGGCATGCGGCTGGACATCGCCGCCGGAACCGCCGTGCGGTTCGAACCCGGTCAGCGGCGCGAGGTGCAGCTGATCCCGATCGCCGGTGCGCGGCGTGTCTTCGGGTTCAACGGCGCAGTCATGGGAGACCTCTGATGCCAGCCCGGATCAAACGTTCCGACTATGCCGCCATGTACGGCCCTACCACGGGCGACAAGGTGCGGCTGGCTGATACCGACCTGATCGTCGAGGTCGAGCGCGACCTGACCACCTATGGCGAAGAGGTCAAGTTTGGCGGCGGCAAGGTGATCCGCGACGGCATGGGTCAGTCTCAGGCTACCCGCGCCGAAGGGGCGGTGGACACCGTCATCACCAATGCGCTGATCGTTGACTGGACGGGCATCTACAAGGCGGATGTGGGCCTCAAGGATGGGCGCATCGCACGGATCGGCAAGGCGGGCAACCCCGACACGCAGCCCGGCGTGGATATCATCGTCGGCCCCGGCACCGAGGCCATCGCGGGCGAGGGCCGCATCCTGACCGCCGGCGGGTTCGACAGCCACATCCATTTCATCTGCCCGCAACAGATCGAGGATGCGCTGCATTCCGGCCTGACCACCATGCTGGGCGGCGGCACCGGCCCGGCGCATGGCACGCTGGCCACCACCTGCACGCCCGGCCCATGGCATATCGGACGCATGCTGCAGGCGGCCGATGCCTTTCCGATGAACCTGGCCTTTGCGGGCAAAGGCAACGCCTCGCAACCGGCGGCCCTGCGCGAACAGGTCCTGGCCGGGGCCTGCGCCCTGAAACTGCACGAGGACTGGGGCACCACCCCGGCGGCCATCGATTGCTGCCTGTCGGTGGCCGACGAGATGGACGTTCAGGTGATGATCCACACCGATACCCTGAACGAAAGCGGGTTCGTAGAAAACACCGTGGCCGCCATGAAAGGCCGCACGATCCACGCCTTCCATACCGAGGGCGCAGGCGGCGGCCACGCCCCCGACATCATCAAGATCTGCGGCGAGGCGCATGTGCTGCCCTCCTCGACCAACCCGACCCGCCCTTTCACCGTGAACACGGTCGAAGAGCATCTGGACATGCTGATGGTCTGCCATCACCTCGACAAATCCATCCCCGAGGACGTGGCCTTTGCCGAAAGCCGCATCCGGCGCGAGACCATCGCGGCCGAGGACATTCTGCACGACATGGGCGCCTTCAGCATCATCGCGTCCGACAGCCAGGCGATGGGCCGCGTGGGCGAGGTGTTGATCCGCACATGGCAGACCGCCGACAAGATGAAGAAGCAACGCGGGCGCCTGCCGGAAGAAACGGGTGAAAACGACAACTTCCGCGTGCGCCGCTATATCGCGAAATACACGATCAACCCGGCCATCGCGCACGGGCTCGGCACCCATATCGGCAGCATCGAGGAGGGTAAACGCGCCGATCTGGTGCTGTGGAACCCCGCCTTTTTCGGCGTGAAGCCCGAGATGGTGCTGCTGGGCGGCACCATCGCCTGTGCGCAGATGGGCGACCCGAACGCCTCGATCCCCACGCCTCAGCCGGTCTATTCGCGGCCGATGTGGGGGGCCTATGGCCGCTCGGTCGAACAGGGCGCGGTGACCTTCGTGTCGGAAGCCGCGCAAGAAGACGGCATCGCCGCGCGTCTGGGCCTGGCCAAGCAGACTGTCGCCGTGCGCAACACCCGCGCGATCGGCAAGCGCGACCTGAGGCTGAACGACGCCCTGCCGGAAATCGACGTGAACCCCGAAACCTACGAGGTGCGCGCCGACGGCGAATTGCTGACCTGTCAGCCCGCCGAAACCCTGCCCATGGCGCAACGCTATTTCCTGTTCTGAGAAGGGACGCTCTGATGCTTGCCACATCACAGAAAATCCGCCGCAACGGTCAGTGGGACGAAACCCATGGCACCGTGACGCTGAACTACGAAGACCGCTTTCTGCGCCGCCGGATGCTGCGTACCGCCCAGAACGAGGAGTTCCTGGTGGATCTGTCGCAGACGACCTCGCTGGACGGGGGAGACGCGTTCGAACTGGCCGATGGCCGCCTGATCGAGGTGGTCGCCGCCGAAGAGGACCTGTTCGCCGTCACCGGCTCCGATCTGACCCGGCTGGCCTGGCATATCGGCAACCGTCACACTCCCTGCCAGATCGAGCCCGCCCGCCTGATGATCCGCCGCGACCATGTGATCCGCGACATGCTGCTGAAGCTTGGCGCGACGGTCCAGGACATCCGCGCACCCTTCAGCCCCGAAGGCGGCGCCTATGGGCACGGACGGACGCATGGCCACAGCCACTGACCTTGATCTGCTGACGCTGACGCAATGGCTGTCACCCGCCTACCCGGTGGGGGCTTTTGCCTATTCGCATGGGCTGGAACGACTGGTTCAAACGGGCGCGGTGCACGATGCGGCCAGCCTGCGGGACTGGCTGCAGGACGTGCTGGAACACGGTGCCGGATGGTCGGATGCCCTGTTTCTGACCGCCGCTTGGCGCGCCAAATCCGAGCTGGCCTTGATCGAACTTGACGATATGGCCCGCGCCTTCGCCGGCCCCTTCGAGCGCAGGTTCGAGACCGCGCAACAGGGCGCGGCCTTCTGCGGTGTGACGGCTGCAGTCTGGGGCATCGAACTGGCGGATCTGACCTACCCCGTTGCCGTCGGCTGCGCCGCGCGCCACGCCGATTTGCCGGTGGAGCCAACCGCGCGGCTGTATCTGCATGCGTTCATCAGCAATCTTGTTTCGGCCGCGCAGCGGCTGATGCCCCTGGGCCAGACCGCTGCGCAAGGGGTGGTCCGAGACATGGCGCCCTTGTGCGCAATTCAGGCGCACGCGGCAGTGGAGGCCGATCTGTCGGCCCTGTCCGGCACTGCCTTTCTGGCCGAGATCGCGGCCATGCAACATGAAACCCAACAACCAAGGATTTTCCGCACATGAGCAGCATGAACGGCCCTCTGCGGGTGGGAATCGGCGGCCCGGTCGGTGCGGGCAAGACCAGCCTGACCGCCGCCCTCGCCCGCGCGCTGCGCGATACTCACTCGATCGGGGTGATCACCAATGACATCTACACCCAGGAAGACGCCGAGGCGCTGATGCGCATGCAGATCCTGCCGCAGGACCGGGTGATCGGCGTGGAAACCGGAGGCTGCCCGCATACGGCGATCCGAGAGGATGCCTCGATCAATCTGGCCGCCGTGGCCGAGATGGTACGCCGTCACCCCGAGGTCGAGATCGTTCTGATCGAATCCGGCGGTGACAACCTGTCGGCCACCTTCAGCCCGGAACTGGCGGATGTGACGATCTACGTGATCGACGTGGCCGCGGGCGAAGAGATCCCCCGCAAGGGCGGCCCCGCGATCACCCGGTCGGACATCCTGATCATCAACAAGATCGATCTTGCCCCGCATGTCGGAGCGGACCTGTCGGTGATGCAGCGCGATGCGGCCCGGATGCGCGGCGATCGTCCTTTCGTATTCACCAACCTGCGGAGCGGCAGCGGAACAAGTGAAATCATCGATCTGTTGGACAAGATTGCCGGCATCGACGCCGGAAGGCGTGCAACGGCGTAAGACCCACAACACGACTATGGGCGTTTCCGGTTCCAGACTTTGGAACCTTGCGCCTGCAAGGCAATCCGATGTAACCGGACTCGACCACCGACGCAGTCCTTGCGATAGCCCGGTGCGAGAAAGTTGCAGCCGGGCCGATCCTTCTTGGGGCCGCCCCATCACCTGAGGACCGCCGGTGAGCCCATTCGTCGTCGCGATCATTCTGTCGGCTGCCATCCTGCACGCCGTCTGGAACGCCATCGTCAAAACCGCGGGCGACCGGACGACGACGCTGGGCCTTGTGGCCTTCGGGCATGTGATCCCGGCCAGCGTCATGATCCTTGTCCTGCCCTTTCCGGGCGGCGACAGCTTTGTTTACATCCTTTTGTCCACCGTGGTGCATTTCGGATATTACTTCATGTTGGGCAAAGCCTATCAGCATGGCGACCTCAGCGTGGTCTACCCGATCGCACGAGGCATCGTTCCGGCGTTGGTGGCGCTTTGGGCCTATCTGTTGCTGGATGAGGTTCTGCCCCTGCAAGCCTGGATCGGCATCGGCCTTATCGCGTTCGGCATCCAACTCAGCAGTTGGAGCTCGCTTCGGCAAGGCGTCGGCGGCGCGGCGCTGGGGTTTGCGGTGGGTACCGGACTTTGCATCTCGGTTTATTCGGTTGTGGACGGCATCGGGGTGCGGCTGTCTGGAAACACGCTCAGCTATTGGGCTTGGGGTGCGTTTCTGCACCTGTTCATTGCCGGATTCGTGGGCCTGCGAAGGCGGCAGGTTCTGACACAGCTTCCGGCGCGCACCTGGGCGATCGGCATTCTGGGCGGCTTCGTGTCGATGCTGGCCTATGGGCTGGTGCTCTATGCCAAGAATTTCGCGCCGCTGGGGGCGGTCTCGGCGTTGCGGGAAACATCGGTGATTTTTGCGGCCATGATCGGGTTTGTCTTTCTGCACGAAGGCTATTGGGTGCGCAGGCTGGGGGCTGCCATTCTGATGGCGGGCGGTGTGGCGCTGGTTGGACTGTCGGGCTGAGCCAGTCCGTCAAGTGCCGTAACGCGCCATGAACATGTCAACGGCGTTGGTGGCCACTTCGTCGATTTCCTCGTCCGAGAACCGGGTTTGGATCCCCAAAGCCGCCAGCGTCCACAGGCGCACCTTGCACAATTCCGAGAACTGCTCGGCGGCAAAATGCACGTCGTCAATCGCCAGCTCACCTTTGGCCACGGCTTTTTCCAGATACTCGGCCATCTGGCGCTGACCGTTGGCGGGGCCGGCTTCGTAGAACGCCTTGCCCAATTCCGGGAACCTGTCACGCTCGGCCACGCAGATGCGGAACACCTGTTGCGCAAAATCCGAAACCAGAAACCGAGTCAGATGGGTTGCCGTGATCATCAACGCCTCGCGTACCGGCTTGGTTTCGTCGATCATGGCCAGCACGTTTTCCGCCATGCGGCAACACTCGGTCTGCGCCACTTCGGAAAACAGAAGTCGTTTGTCTGGGAAATAGCTGTAGAGCGTCGCCTTCGACACACCCGCCGCACGCGCGATGTCATCGACGCTGGCGCCTTCAAACCCATCCGCCATGAAAACCTCTCGGGCGCCGTTCAGAACCTGGTCGAATTTCCGTCCGGTACGCACGATGGTTGCGGCTTGGGTCATGGTGTCTCCTTGGCTGGGTGCTGCGACAAATCTATAAACCAGTCAGTTCAGTTTCAACGGTTTTCAATTCGGCTTGAAAGTTCCGTTACGCGGCGTAGATTAGAATAATTCTAAAACGAGGGTGGCTATGCGGTTTTTCACTCAGCGCAAACACTTCAGGGATCTGACCGAGCAGGAAGTTATCGCACTTGCGATTTCGTCCGAGGAAGATGACGCGCGGATCTATAGGTCATATGCCGAAATGCTACGCCCCGACTATCCGGCGACGGCCAAAATCTTCGATGGCATGGCTGCCGAGGAAGATGAGCACCGCCGTCGCCTGATCGCTCTGCACGAGGATCGGTTCGGCCCGGTGATCCCTCTGATCCGGCGCGAGCATGTCGCCGGTTACTACGCCCGCCGTCCGATCTGGCTGGTCGAGAATCTCGGAATCGAGCGAATCCGCGAAGAAGCCGAGATGATGGAGCGCGACGCGGAGCGCTTCTATCTGGCGGCTGCCGGTCGTACGACCGATGCAGCAACACGCAAACTTCTGGGCGACCTGGCTGCGGCCGAAGCGGGACATCAAGCTGCGGCCGCCGAATTGGAAGAAGCCCATCTGGATCACGATGAAAAAGAAGCCGAAAAGGTGATTTCGCACCGGCAATTCATCCTGACCTGGGTCCAGCCGGGATTGGCCGGGCTGAT
>NZ_JBXWSK010000108.1:0-9272 GCF_059613385.1 Ruegeria sp. BHSA162 | reverse complement strand
GCTATTATGATCGCGCGGTCACGATTACCGATGTCGAACAGCTGGCAGGAGCGATGACCGAGCAATTGGCCGCGCTGTTCGACAGCGACCCGCGCGCGCGGGCCCGCGTGATGGGCATGAAAAAGGCCGGATGAGGCCGGTCTTGCCTCCAGCGGGAGCGTTTAAAAGAAAGGTGAAGGCAGGCGATCAAGACCTGTAGTGAGCCGAAGGAGAAGCAGATGTTCCAATCTTTCGAAGTCACGGCGCGGCCCGAACAGGGGCCGCCACGTTTGGCGGCGTTGCGCACAGAGTTGGAGCGCGAAGGACTGGATGGCTTCATCGTCCCGCGTGCCGACGCGCATCAGGGCGAATATGTAGCCGCCCGCGACGGGCGGCTGGCATGGCTGACCGGATTCACTGGTTCTGCCGGGTTCTGCGCAGCGCTGCGAAACGTGGCCGGCGTATTTGTGGACGGACGGTATCGCACTCAGGTCAAGGCGCAGGTGGCATCCGATTTCACACCGGTACCGTGGCCCGACGTAAGCCTTTCGGCGTGGTTGAAACAGCAGTTGCCCGATGGAGGGCGGGTGGCGTTCGATCCGTGGCTGCATTCCGCCGGACAGATCACGGCAACCCGGGCCGAACTGCAGAATAGCGGGATCGAGTTGGTTCCGTCAGACAATCTTGTGGACCGCATCTGGTCCGACCAGCCACCACCGCCAATGAACCCGGTCAAGGTGCACCCGCTGGAATTTGCAGGCGAAAGCGCCGAAAGCAAGGTTTCGCGGCTGGCTTCGGTTCTGGCTCAGAACGGGAGGTCGGCTGCCGTCATCACGTTGCCGGATTCGATCATGTGGCTGCTGAACATCCGCGGGTCAGACATCCCATATAACCCGGTTGCGCATGGGTTTGCGATTTTGCAGGCCGACGGGCACGTGGACCTGTTCATGGCCGCAAAAAAGCTGAAGGGGATGGACGAGCATCTGGGGCCGCGCGTTTCGATCCACGAACCCGACGCGTTCCTGAACGCTGTTGCGGCGCTTGAGGGCGCGGTGCAAGTGAACATGGGAACTCTGCCGCAAGCCGTTGCCGATGTGCTTGGCGACCGGGCTGTGGACGGTGGCGATCCCTGCGCACGCCCCAAGGCCTGCAAGAACGAAGCCGAAATTGCCGGCAGCGCCGCCGCGCATCTTCGTGACGCCGCCGCCGTCATCGAAACTCTGTGCTGGCTGGATGCCCACCCCCCCGGCAGCGTGACTGAAACGCAGGTGGTCACACAGCTGGAGGAGAACCGGCGGCGCGACAATGCGTTGCAGGATATCTCGTTCGACACCATTGCGGGCACCGGGCCAAACGGCGCCATCATGCACTATAGAGTGACCGAGGAAACCGACAGCCGGCTTGAGGACGGTCATATTCTGGTTCTGGACAGCGGCGGGCAGTATCTGGATGGCACCACGGACATCACCCGGACGATCCCCATCGGCACGGTAGGAGACGAGGAAAAAATCTGCTTTACCCGGGTTCTGAAGGGAATGATCGCGATGTCGCAACTGCGCTGGCCCGTTGGCCTCGCCGGCCGAGACATCGAGTGCATCGCCCGGGCACCTTTGTGGGCCGCGGGCCAGGATTTCAACCACGGCGTCGGCCATGGTGTCGGCGCATACCTGAGCGTTCACGAAGGACCACAGCGTCTGGCGCGGGTCAGCCACGTTCCGCTCGAGCCCGGGATGATCCTGTCGAATGAACCGGGTTACTACCGCGAAGGTGCCTTCGGCATTCGGATTGAAAACCTGCTGGTTGTTGAGGAGGCCCCCGCCCTGCCCGGCGCAGACCCCGAGCGCGCAATGCTGTGCTGGCGGACACTGACATATGTCCCCATCGATCGACGCCTGATCGTCGTCGACATGCTGACCAGTGCCGAGCGTGATTGGCTGAACGCGTATCACCGGGACGTGGCGGAAAAAGTCCGGCCAAGACTGTCACATGCCGCGCAACTGTGGTTGGATGCCGCAACCGCGCCCTTGTGACACCCGTTTGTCACATACTATGGGCATAGGCGAAGGCCTGACCACAACCAGGCCGCGACGACGAGGGAAGGAGCAGACATGACAGACTACATCAAGATCCGCAAAGCACCTGGCAAGTGGTGCGTCAGGTCCGGTGGCGCGATTCTGGGCGAAACGACCAACGCCCTGGAACTGTTGGAAGGCGATCTGGCCCCCGTCATCTACTTTCCACGCGCAGACATCGCGATGGCCTTTCTGGACAAGACCGACAAGTTGACCCACTGCCCGCACAAAGGCGATGCCACGCACTACTCGATCGTCAACAAGTCGAGCGTGACGCAGAATGCGGTCTGGAGCTATGAAGATCCCATACCCGCCGTTGCCGAAATCAAGGGTTACCTCGCCTTCTACCCGCTGGAATCGGTGAAGGTCGAACAGATTTGAGGGCTGGACAAACCTGGCCCTCAACTACGTCTGTCAGAAACTGTAGCTGTATCCGAGAATGAGCGAGTGCGAAGAGTAGCGGCCATTCGCGAGATCTGTCGGGATGAACACTTGGGTCGTGGCGAAATCAAGATCGCCGGTCGTCTTGTAGCGGTACCCGATGTCAATGTTCCCGCGTTCCCCTACCTGAAAACGTCCGCCAAACCCCAATTGCCCCGCAATGGCGGTGTCACTGTCATCGACCAGTGTCACGCCAGCACCGGACTGACCGTCGTGGGACACGCGTGCAAACCCGAGCCCGCCACCAACATAGGGCTTGAACCTGCCCTGTACCGGGACGTCATACCAAAGGTTTGCCATCCCGAAGGTCGCATCAAAGCTTCCGTCATACTGAGTAAACGGGCGGCCGATTTCCTTGGTATCATTCGAAGCATATGAAAGTTCGAACTCGGCCCGCAGATTTGGCGCGACACGCAGTCCGACGGCCAGACCGTAGGTTACACCATTGTCGGTTGTGATGGTGCCTTGGCCAACCACGACCGAAGGAACTGTCTGGAAAAAATCAAAATCATAGTCGCCCATATCGGTGATACCGAGAAAGCCGGTCACGTACGGAGCCTCCTGCGCCCGCGCGGGGACAGCACCAATCATCGAAACCGCAGCCACCACAGTCAGCAAAGAAGACCGTTCGAAAGCCATGTTCACACCTCAATCAAAGTGACTATCAGGGATAATTCTTCCATCAGGCTAGAATGCTCTCATTTTTTGACAAGGCGTCAAAATCAAAGAGAAACTCTCAGTGGCCCGCCTGCCACTGCTGCATCACGAGTGTTCCTCGGCCGCTGTTGCGGCCAGTGCACGATTGTACGCCTTCAATGCGTCCACGTGGTACAAGGCTCCGACCGGGTTTTCGACCCCGTCATCATCCCGAACAACCACCGGGAGCCAGGTGATTCCGTCTCGATCAAAATACGGCATTGCCGCCTCGAGGGTTGCGCTGGCCCGGACGCACAGACCCTGCTCGATCATCTCCTGCACCTCTTCTCTGCTTGCCGTATTCGGATCTCCCAGCGGGCGCATCACGGCCCCGGCGCGCAGCATCGCCAGCAAATAAGCCTGTGGCCCGGCGGCCAAATGCACCCCGCGGCGCTCGAGCTGGGTCAGGAAGAAGGACCGGTCCACAAGGCGGGAGGCCAACGCCGTGGACATGGACACCGAGACCATCACGGCAAGGCCGATCTGCCAGTCTCCGGTCAGTTCGAACACAATCAACGTGGTCGAGATCGGAGCGCCCAGAACCGCCGCCGCAACAGCACCCATGCCGGCAAAAGCATATAGCGTATGCGTGCCCGACACGCTTGGCAGAAGGCCTGTGGCGATCAGGCCAAAGGCAAGGCCGGTCAGCGCGCCGATCATCAACGACGGAGAAAATACCCCGCCGCCCATACGACCACCCATGGTTATGGCCACTGCCACGGTTTTCATCACTGCAAGCAGGATGGCCGTGGTCAGCACCAGATCTCCGGTCAGGGCACGGATGGTCGTCTCGTATCCGACGCCGATGATATGCGGAAACCACACCGCCAGCACGCCCAGCATCGCGCCGGACACGGCGGGTCGCAGCCAGCGCGGCAGCGACAGGCGCGCCTGCACGTGATTGCCGAAATCTTCGGCAAAAAAGATCGACCGCATCAGCAACAGCGAGACCAGCCCGCAGATCAGCCCAAGGATCAGAAAGGCCGGAAGTTCGACGTAAAATTGCAGGGATCCGGGCGTGTCCAGGACAAACTCGGTCACATCGCCATATGCCAGCCGGTTGATGACGGTGCCCGCCACCGACGCAATCACGATCGGTGCAAAAGCGTGGACTGCAAAATGGCGCAGCACGACTTCCAGCGCGAACAGCGCTCCGGCGATCGGGGCGTTGAAACTGGCCGATACAGCGGCGGCCACGGCGCAGCCCAGCAGGTCGCGGCCGGTTATTCCATCCGCGTTGATACGCTGGCATACCCAAGTCGAAAGCACGCCCGCCATGTGCACCACTGGCCCTTCGCGACCCGTCGACCCGCCCGTGCTGAGTGTGATCAGCGAGGCGAAAAACGACGCGACCCCTGCTTTGGTTTCGACCCGGCCATCACTGATCGCGGATCCTTCGATCACATCGGCGACAGACCGAACTCTCCCGTCATCGGTAAAGCGGTGCAGGATGATCCCGACGACCAGCCCTCCAACCGTGGGGATCGCCAAAATCCAGGCCCAGTGCAGTTTCTCGGCAAAGCTGTGCAGAAACAGGATGTCGTCGGTCTGATAGACCAGCGCTTGCAGGGCCGCGATCCCCTTGCGAAATCCCAAAGCCATGAAGCCCGCCGTGATCCCGATCACCAGCGCGATGAACCAGAACTGGATCTGGCTTGGCCCGCGGTGCCGCAGTACCCGCCACGCGTCCTTGAGCGCGGCCAGGGCCTGGTTGAGCTGAGTGCGCAGGACGGTTCGGGTTGATTGTGTCATGGGGCTTTGTGGATAAACAGGTATCCCTTACTAAGCCACGCCGGGCGCTTAGAAAAGTCGGCTGACAAGATATTGAAGGCAAGTGTCGCCGCCCGGCTGCATCAGGCTTGCAACAACGAACGGGCGGCCGCGCGGGCTTCATCCGTGATGACGTCGCCCGAGACCATGCGTGCGATCTCGTCGATCCGGTCCGGTTCGGACAGCGGCAGGACAGTGGACAGGGTCTGCCCGTCGGTCACGTGCTTCTGAACCCGCCAGTGATGCGCCGCGCGGGCCGCGACCTGCGGAGAATGGGTTACCACCAGCACCTGCCCGCCCTGCGCCAGCGCAGCAAGCCTGCGGCCCACGGCGTCCGCGGTGGCGCCGCCCACCCCGCGGTCGATTTCGTCAAAGATCATTGTCCGGGTGCTGTCATCGCCCGACAGGCACACCTTGAGCGCCAGCAGAAAGCGGCTGAGCTCCCCGCCCGAGGCGATTTTGTTCAGCGGGCCCGACGGGGCGCCCGGGTTGGTGGCCACGGTAAAGGCCACGGCGTCCTGCCCCTCGGGTCCGGGGTCGGCGGGCGTGATCTGGGTCTGGAACACCGCACGCTCCATCTTGAGCGGCGCAAGCTCGGCCATTACCGCCGCGTCCAGCCGGCCGGCAGCCTCGCGCCGCAGGGCGCTGAGCGCCTCGGCGGCCGCGTTATAGGTGGCCTGCGCGGCCTGCACCGCAACACGGCGGTCGGCCAGGTCGGCGTCACCGGCCTCAAGCTGGCCCAGCCGGGCGCGCAGCGTGTCGGCGTAACCGCTCAGGTCATCGGGGGCCACGTCATGTTTGCGGGCCAGCGCTCGGATGGCGAATAGACGTTCCTCGGTCTGCTCCAACTCGGCCGGGTTGAAGTCCAGCGCCTCGAGGCAGGCGGTCACGCCGTCCTGCGCCTCGCCCAGTTCGATAAGGGCGCGCCCAAGGGCCGCGATCGGCTCGTCCAGTTGGCCCTCGGCCCGGTCGGCGACGCCTTCCAGCCAGCGCAAGGCATCCGCCATCGCCCCTTCGGCCCCGTCACCACCCAGCATGGCAAAGGCGCGGGCCACGTCGTCACGGATGCGCTCGGCCCCCTGCATCATCCGGCGGCGCGCGTCGAGTTCGGCGTCCTCGCCCGGCTGCGGATCAAGTTTGTCGAGTTCGGCCACGGAATGCCGCAGAAATTCTTCTTCGCTGCGCACGGCGGCCACGGCGGCCTCGGTCTCGGCCAGGGCCTTGCGGGCCCGCGCCATCTCGGTCCAGGCGGCGCGGACGGCGGCCAATAGCGGCTCGGCCCCGGCATAGGCGTCCAGCATGCCGCGATGGCCGCGCGGGTTCAGCAGGCCCCGGTCATCATGCTGTCCGTGCAGTTCGACCAAGGTTTCCGACAGCGCCCGCAGCACCTCGCCCGAGCAGCGGCGGTCATTGACCCAGGCGGTTTTGCGCCCCTCGGCAGTGTTGACGCGGCGCAGGATCAGTTCCGAGCCGCCGGGCAAACCGGCCTCGGTCAGGATCGCATGGGCGGGATGACCCTCGGGCAGTTCGAACTCGGCCACGACCTCGCCCTGCGCGGCCCCCTGCCGGACCAGTTCGGCCCGACCGCGCCAGCCCAGCACAAAGCCCAGCGAGTCGAGCAGGATCGACTTGCCCGCCCCCGTCTCGCCGGTCAGCGCGTTCAAGCCCGGCTGAAAGGTCAATTCCAGCCGGTCGATGATCAGCATATCGCGGATATCAAGGGCGCGCAGCATCGGGTCGTCAGCGTCCCAAGCCTGTGACCATGGCGATTACAACCACTGGCCCTTGATCGTCTGGCGGTAGATCGTGCTGAGCCAGTTGTTGCCGCGGCTCTTTAGTTCGAGCCCACGCGAGGTCAGCAGCTTGTAAGCCGCGTCGTACCATTCAGACGACTGGTAGTTGTAGCCCAGAATCGCGCCGGCCGATTGAGCCTCGTCGACCAGACCCAAGGCCAGATAAGCCTCGACCAAGCGGTACAGCGCCTCGGCTGTGTGGCTGGTGGTCTGGAAATCCTCGACCACGACACGGAAACGGTTGATGGCCGCGGTATAGTGATCCTGACGCAGGTAATAGCGCCCAATCTCCATTTCCTTGCCCGCCAAATGGTCGAAGGCCAGATCGAATTTCAGCACCGCCGAGGTGGCGTATTCGCTGTCGGGATAGACCTCGATCACGGTGCGCAGCGCCTGCAACGCCTGGAAGGTCAGACCCTGGTCGCGGCCGACCTCGTCGATCTGGTCATAGTAGCTGAGCGCCAGAAGGTACTGCGCATAAGCTGCGTCTTCGTCGGTTGGGTAGAAGTCGATATACCGCTGCGCGGCGGCGCGGCTTTCTTCATACTCCTTGTCCGAGTGGAACGCGAAAGCCTGCATGATCAGTGACCGCTTGGCCCAGTCGGAATAGGGATAAAGCCGTTCGACTTCGGAAAAGTACCAGGCCGCATCTGCGGGACGATTCTGCGCAAGCTCGTATTCGCCACGGGTGTAGATCTGCTCGGGCGTAAAGCCTTCAAGGTTCTGGGACTTGTCAGCGCCCTTGTTACCAAACAGGCCGCCCGCGTTGCCGCAGGCCGTCAAAGTAGCTGCCAGAAGAATCGCGCCCGCAAGCCTGACTGCCGCTTTGGTGCCAACCATACCGCCCATCCTAGTCGTCTTGTCTCTTTGGGTAACCCCGGATTGAGCTTTGGTCTAGCACATAAAATTCCGGTGCAAAACGCCTTATCGGCCCCACGACCGATTTGTCGCCGGGCCGGGCCGGATCAGGCAACTTCGGGGATTTCGTCCCAGACCAATCCCTGCCCGGGCAGTTGTGCGGCTTGCTCAGGCGTGCACAGCACCGGACGCACGGCGCCAGGCGTCTCGAACAGCTTGCGCAGCAATGTGTTGGTCATGGCATGGCCGGATTTCTCGCCGACGAAGTGACCAAAGATCGGGCCGCCGGCCAGATACAGATCTCCCAACGCATCCAGCATTTTGTGGCGCACGGCTTCATCCTGGTGACGGAAGCCACCCGGTGTCAGTACTTCGGCCCCTTGAACAACAACCGCATTCTCCAGAGTGCCACCCAAGGCCAGACCGTTTTCGCGCATCGCCTCGACATCGGTTCGGCGGCAGAAGGTCCGGCAGTCGGACAGCTCCCGAGCAAACGACCCGTTGCGCATATCCAGGATCTTCGACTGGCTGCCGATCGCAGTGTCTTCGAAATCGATGTGGAACTCGATGATCAAACCGTCAGCCGGCCGGATCGAGGCACGGGCACCTTCCCGCTCTGCCACGACCGGCTTGAGGACCTCATACGCCAGAACCGGGCTGGCCTGACGGCGGACACCCTTGGCGATGATACCGCGCACGAAGTCGATCGAAGAACCGTCCATTATCGGAACTTCGGGTCCATCAATCTCGATCAGGGCGTTGTGGATCCCGCACCCTGCCAGCGCGGCCATGATGTGCTCGACGGTTGACACCGAAACGCCTGCGTCATTGACGAGGCGCGTACACAGTTGGGTTCGTTCGACCACATCGTAGATGGCCGGGATCAGCGCATTGCCCAGTTCGATATCAGTCCGCTTGAACCAGATCCCGTGACCGGCAGCTGCCGGTTTCAGAACCATCGTCGCGGGCTTGCCACTGTGCAGGCCCACGCCTTTGAACGTGATCGAAGATTTGAGCGTCTGTTGCAAATTGAACCTCGGTGAGCGGTGTCCAGCCTTTTTCGGCTGTGTTGCACCCTCAGTTAAGGAAGCGCGCATCAAGGCTCAACTCACTCTTTGTAACTGAATGAAACAGTTCTGCAACAGATCGGCAAAACCCTGCTTACTGGCACTTAAACGTTTGCATCAAAAGGAAAAAGGGCCGCCTTTCGGCGACCCCGTGAGTGGATATTGTTACCGCGATCAGTTGGCCTGACGGCGCAGGAAAGCCGGAATTTCGATACGCTCCTGCTCGGGATCGACCTCCTCATGCGAGGGTGCCGTAGCGTCAGTCTGGCGCATCGCAGGCTGTTGCCGGGCCGGTTGAGCGGGGGTATCCGGGGCATGCCCAGTCATCCGGTCGATCAAACGGTTGAACCCGAACCGCGGCCGTTCCTCGGCGGCGGGCTGGCGCTGCGGCGCCGGTTCCTGCGGGCGCGACGCGGTCAGACGCTGGGCCGAAGTCGGTACGTTCTGAACAGCTGCCTGCAGCCGTTCCAGCGCGGCCGGCGAAGGCGTTCCAGGGGTATGCGGCACCTGTTGCGGCTGATAGCTTTCCGCCGGGCGTTCGACCGGCTCGGGCTGCGGATCGAACTCGGCGCTGCGTGGCTGATAGGCCGGAGGAG
>NZ_JBXWSK010000107.1:0-9493 GCF_059613385.1 Ruegeria sp. BHSA162 | reverse complement strand
TGACGAAAGCGGGCGTGTGACAGGACGCGCAGCCAATGTTGTGGAACACCTCTTTCCCGCGCAGAACCTGCGGGTCATCCGCATCGCGCCGGGCGGGAACGCCCAGGTTGCGGCTGTAGAAGGCCACCAGATCCATGCCTTGCTGGTCGATCTCAAAGCCGCGTTCGTCGCCGTCACCATGCGGGGCGGTCTGGCAATCGGCCTGCGCCGGCGTGCAGTCGCCAAAAGGCGCGGGGTAGAGCGGGCTGGAAATGCCGATATCGCCGGCGAAGGCCGCGGCCGACTGCTCCATGATCGTCGGCATGCCCGCCTTCAGCCCGAACCGGCCCAGCATGGGTTCGCCGAATTCCGTCGACCACACGATGTTGGGCCGCCCCGAGATCCCGTCCCCATCGGCGTCGTCGGGGTCGGCCTTGGCCAGGATGTCCTCGGCCGGGATCGCCTCGAGCAGGCCCAGACCGATCATCTGCGGCGCCACGCGTGGGCTGAGCATCGCGTCCGGGTGCAACGGCCCATAGCCCAGATCGGCCGCTCTGTAGGTGGGCTTGCGCAGCGACACGGCTTCGCCGTCGGACAGTTCCACCGGGATTTCCTCGTAGGTGATGTCCAGCCGGTATTCGGCCTGGTGGCCGGGCAGGGCGAAATCCTGCATCTGGCCGCCATAGGTGGGTTCGGGCAGGGTGGCGAGATACCCCGCGATCTCTTCCGGCGCGTCCGCGGGCGTTCCGGGGATGGAAACGCGCAGGAACATCGAAATGGCGTTGTCTTCGGGTCCGGCCGGGGTGTGGCCACGCCCGTCCTTGATGTGACAGCGTTGGCACGACCGGGCGTTGAACAGCGGCCCTAGCCCATCCGAGGCCAGAGTCGAGGACGGAGACGACACCCAGACCTTCTTGAACAGCCCGTTGCCGACCTTGAAATCCAGCTCCTGCTCAAAGCTCAGGTTGGCCGAGGGTTGCGAGAACGCATCCGCATCGGTCCGGGCGCGCACCGTCGCGGCGCCTGCCGGCAGGTCCTCATAGCGCTGGGGCTGCGTGAAATCCGACGGCGCTGCGGTGACTGTGGCGATCCGTGCCCGTTCAGCGTCGGTTCGGGGGAGGGGGTTCAAATGACTGTCCCGCAGATCCTGAGACAGGGAAGGGGTGGCCGCAAAAACGGCCACCACGAAGAGGCCCGTCTTATTCGGCCTCGTCCATTTTCGATGCATTGAGTTGCGCATAATTTGCTTCGCCGAGTCTTTCGTACAGATCGAGCTGGGTTTCGAGGAAATCGATATGGCCTTCTTCATCGGCCATCAGTTGTTCGAACAGCGCCATCGACACGAAGTCGCCGGCCTGTTGGCAGTATTCGCGCGCTTCCTTGTACAGGGCCCGGGCGTCGATCTCGGCCGCCAGGTCGCATTCCAGGGTTTCCTTGGGCGTCTGGCCGATGCGCAGCGGGTCGAGCTTTTGCAGGTTGGGGTGGCCGCCGAGGAAGATGATCCGCTCGATCAGCTTGTCCGCGTGCTGCATCTCTTCGATGCTTTCCTCGCGGCTTTTCTTGGCCATGTGGCCCAGGCCCCAGTCCTCCTGCAGGCGGTAATGCAGCCAGTACTGGCTGACTGCGGTCAATTCATGCCGCAGGGATTTGTTTAAGTATTCGATGACTTTGGGGTCGCCCTTCATCTGCACTCTCCTGTGTATCATCCACGCGCAGGGCGCGGAGTTGCATGGGTACTTCGAGGTTATCGGTTGCGCGCATCGTGTCCAGAAACAGCGGCATACACCCGCCACAATCCGCCGATTTTCCCAAAGCATGGTAAATCTTGCCCGGCGTGATGATGGTTTGAGGATCTGCCGCGCGCATCCAGTCGATTGCCGCGCGGATGTCGTGATCCGTGATGTTGGTGCAGTGGCAGACGATCATGGCGACTCGGCCTTTCGTAATTCCTAGTCAAATAGTAGGGTATTTGCTTCGGGTCCAGACACAGCTTGTCGCAGGGTCGGGCGCAAGCGGTCGCTGCGCCCGGCTGCTTTGGTTCATCAGTGGAAAACGGCGTCGGGGTTGTCGAGGCTGTCGGACCCTTCGAATGCGACATTGCCCAAGCCCAGCACGGACACGATACGTTCAATCGTCTTGGTCTGATCGATCAGACCTTCGACACCGCCCATGATCAGCGTTTCGCCACCGACGTTCCCGCGCTCGAGCATCTGATCGTAGGCTAATCCGGCCTCGGCTGCGGTTTTGATCTGGCCCAGCGCGTACATTGTGTTGGCCAGCTTTGTCTTCATCTCGGTGTCCAGAGCCGGGTCCGAGGCCGCAACCAAATCCGACAGGGACGGACCCGAAACCGGAGTGCCGTCAATCCGGACATACCGACCCAGATAGACGTTCTGAATCCCCAACCCGTCATAGTAGTGGCTGTTGTGCGTGTTGTCCGAGAAACAGTCATGCTCTTCTTCCGGGTCGTTCAGCATCAGTCCAAGGCGCATGCGCTCACCGGCCTGTTCGCCATAGGACAGGGATCCCATGCCCGTCAGAATTGCACTGATGCCCGAGTCGGCGTCGTTGGTCAGGGCCGCCCGCGCGGCACCGTCCTCCTGCCATTGCGCGGCCATCCATTCCAGGTCCGAGACCAGCAGGTCGGTCGCCGCCACCAGATACTGGGCCCGGCGATCGCAGTTGCCGCCGGTGCAGGACTCGTCCTGCGCATAGGCGGTCCACGGACGGTTGCCGGCGCCCTCGCCGTGACCGTTCAGATCCTGGCCCCACAGCAGGAACTCGATGGCGTGATAACCCGTTGCCACATTGGCCTCGATTCCGTCGGCCTCGTGCAGGGTCTCAGACAGCAGCTCGGGCGTGATCTCGGTGGCGTCGACCGGCTGGCCAGACAGCTCAAAGCTAGGCGAGGCAATCACGTTCAGAACCGCAAGCTCGTTTTCGTCCGTCGCGCCGCCATAGGCCGCATCCACATAGTCGATCAGACCCTCGTCCAGAGGCCACGCATTCACCTTGCCTTCCCATTCGTCGACGATGGGATTGCCGAAGCGATAGACCTCGGTCTGTTGATAAGGAACGCGCGCGGCAACCCAGGCCTGGCGTGCGGCGGTCAGGTTTTCAGCAGAAGGCTGGTCAACCAGCGCGGCAACGGCGGCCTGCAACTTGCGGGCAGCACGCAGGCTGTCGTCATATTTTGCTTCGGCAATGTCAGCATAGGTGTCCAGAATGTCGACCTTGGCGGGGGCGTCGCCGGCGGCTGCCGTTGTTGCCATAAGCAAGGCTGCCAGGCTGGTCGTCGAAAATACGCGGGTCATGAAGTTCAGGCCTTCCTGTCGAAATGAATGGGCAAGAGCACCCGGTGCGGGGCGCAGAGATGAATATTAACTGAGTGAAATTGTAAGTTATGTCAACCCGAGTCTTTAAGTCGGGAATTAATTGTGAAACACGCCGTTGTTTTGGCCAAATACGGTTTGGCTGGATGGGTTCTCTGGATCTGCCTAGCCATTTCCAGCGGGGTCAGACGGGGTTGCGCGCCGTTGCCTGCCGATTGCGCGCAGATACAATGATGGTGTGATTCTTGAGTTGGTGGTGTTTGCGTGATGAGATCCCTGGCGTTTGCCCTTTGCGTGTTTCCCCTTGCGTTGGACGCGCAGCAGGAAAGGGCGCCAAAACCCGCAGCGCTGGAGATCGCGTTTTTAGATTCGGGGTACACGCTGTCTCTGTCTGTTCCTGCGTCAGAAATCGTTGGCTTTGAACTTCCCGCTTCGAGCGCAGAGGAAAAGGCGAAGGTCGCGGTCGCCATTTCGGACCTGTCACAGCCCATGACCCTGTTCGCGGTCACGGCCGAGGCGGGTTGTGCCACGGCCACGGCGAACGTGGCGCTGGTCGGCGGCGAAGCCGGTTCGGCCTTGGGGCCTGACGATCACCGGCCCGAATTTCAGGCCGAATACACGATCAGGTGCAGCAACCTTCAGGCGCTTGGTGAAATTAGATTTGATTACTTCGACCGGTTTTCGCAGGCTGAACGTGTGGACGTGCGGGTTCAGTCACCGGGTGGTAGTCACGCCGTCGCGGTTACACGAGAGACCCCGTTGGTTGATCTCTCCGAGTTTATGTGACCGGGGTTTCTTTCATTCCTTGTGGTGAAAGATGAAGCCGATGAAGTTCAGCAACAGCTGCGCAGCAAGGATCTGCGTGCTTTCGGTCGGGTCATAGGCCGGGGCAACTTCGACAAGGTCGATGCCAGCGACCTGCCCTTTCCGGGCAAGGCCCTGCAGGATTTCCAGAACGTCGTAGTACAAAAAACCGCCGTGGCTTGGTGTTCCGGTGCCCGGTGCAATGGATGGGCAAAACGCGTCAATGTCGATGGTCACGTAGTATCGGACGCCCGAGGGGATGCGGTCCAACACCCGTTCGGTCCCCAGCTTGCGGACCTGCCGTACCGACAAGATGTCGGAGCCGCGCGCGCGTGCATCTTCGTAACCTTCTTTCGCCGTCGATGAGACGTTGCGGATGCCCAGCTGGGTCATACCCGAGACATAGTCCTTCTCGATCGCCCGCCGCATCGGGTTTCCATGGCCCGCCGTAACGCCATGACGCTCGTCCACGAAATCCAGATGTGCGTCGATCTGGACCACGTGAATGGGACCGTTTCGGGCGCAGTCCTGATCAAAGGCGTTGATGCAGGGAATGTTGATGGAATGGTCACCACCGATCGTCACGGGCAGAGCGCCGGCCTCAAGGATCTTGCGCACCCCGTATTCGATATTCGCGTGGCTGGCTTCGGTTTTGGTGTGGATGATGTCGGCATCCCCCAGATCGACGATGCGCACCTCTTCGCCCAAATAGGTGGCATCGTCCTCGTGATCATAAGCACCTGCATGACCAAAGCTGAACAGAGTCGATGCCTCGCGCACCGCACGCGGGCCGAACCGGGCTCCGGACCGGTATTGGCAGCCGAAGTCGAACGGGGCGCCCAGGATGGCGACATCGGCATCGATCTGGTCCCAGTCCTGCACATATGGCTTCTTGCCGAATGTGGCGATGCCGACGAACGGCAGATTCAGGCGGCCGGATTCATATCCATGTTTTGACATTGGGGGCTCCGTTGCTTTGAACCGGCCGCGGGTCTGGCGGGTTGCTTGCACGTTGGCGTCTATCACCCGATCAATCAAGGCCGCTCTGCCCCAGCGGTGCATCAGATTGCGAAGCTGGGTAAACCCCACAATCCCAGTGATTTTTCTGCCAATCTGTACTAAGAATGCAGGTATCGCTCGTATTGCCTGCGCAAATTGAGGGGTGGAGCCAGCATTGAATGGCGCCACGCGTCGGGCGGTCTGCCGTTTGTCCGGCGGGGGAGACTACAAAGTACAAATGCTGATTTCAGGAAAGTGACCACGAAATACGAAACCATTGCGCCACTGACTTTTTGGGGGAGGAACTGGCCGTGTCCACACAGACGATTTCCAATTCAAAACCGATTGAAGCCACATCTGCCGATTGGGAGAAGATATTCGCCGTCCTGCCCGGCGAAAAGGTGCGGCAGAGCGCCGAGCGGCTCAGGCAGCATTTCGATCTGTTCGAAGTTCTAGAGGACACGGTACTACCGCCGCGCGGGATGTATGTGGTTTTGGACGGCATCGTGAAGCTGCGCCAGAACGACGTTGATCTGGCGACCGCCGATACCGGGGACTATTTCTACGAAGAGCATCTGGAGATCCGCGACATACCGGTCAGCCTGCAGGCCGTGGCCTTGCCCGGCACTCGGCTGGCCTTTCTGGCCAGTAACGAGTGGCTGGATATTCCCGCGGAAATTCGACGCGAATGCTACGCCACGCTGTTCGGCGATCTGGTCAGCGTGCATCTTCAGAATTTCCAGCAGCCGATCAACTGCTGCAGCGTGACCGCGGCCGCGCTGAGCATGTCGGCGCTGGGCTTCAGCTGCGAGGTGAACGACATCTTCCGCGTCTGCGAACTGCCCACCAGCTTTGTCGTCAATGACGGCATCTCGCTGGGTGAACTGTTCGACGTTGCGTGCACCTATATCCATTCGCAGGGTCTGCGCGACCTTGTGCAGGTCCAGGCCTACTTCATGGACGAGGCGACGACCTCGGTGCCGCTGCTGCTTGAGGCGATTGACGAATCCAATCGACTGGGCGGAGACAACGATATTCTGGTGGCGAATTTTCAGGTTGGGGTCGCGCATGGCAAGCCCACCATGCCCGGCGGCCATTTCGCGGTGATCGCCAAGTGCAACCCCAGCACCGGGTTGGTGCACATGATGGATGTGCATCCCGAAAAATACGGCAAGCTGTGGGTCACCACGATCGACCGCCTGTACGCGGCCATGTCCGACCGCGACGGCACTTCGATGCGCGCGCGCGGGCTGCTGCGGTTCTCTGCACGCGAAGCGGTCAAGACCACGCTGCAGACCTTCCGGCAGGACTGCAACTATGTGGACAGCACCAGGTATCTGGCCCGCGATCCCAAGAAGCGCCGCAACCTGTTCCGGCGGGCAAGCCCGAACATGAACAGCCTGGGCGTCCTGGCTGAAAGCCTGCAGATCCTGGGCGATGTCCAGGTCACCGAAGACAAGCTGCTGATCGCGACCCAGACCTCGTACACCGAGGCGCTGAGCCGGGTTTCGACCGCCAAGAAGATGAGCGAGATGGCCCAGCGGTATCTGGCCGGCACCTCCGAGGTGCATATCGGCAGCACCTTCCGCAGTTATGCCAAACGACCCGGGAAGGACAAAAGGTCGCCGCAAGACTGGTTCCGGGATCAGCTGCGCAGTCTGAACGAACATGAGGGGCGCCACCTGATGATCAACATCGACTTCAACCGCGTGTTGGGGTTCGAGGTGATCCGGCCGCCCGAAAACGTGTTCCGCGAGACGGCGCTGCTGGAAGAGTTCTGGTGCTTGTGCGTGGCCTATGACGAAAAGGCCGACCTTGTCACGGTCGTCGATATGAGCCCGGCGACTTCGCAGGTTTGGCAGGCGCCGCGCGGGCATATCTTTCGCGGGCTGCGCGACCTGAAAAGCCCGGCCATGCTGGTGATCGAGGAGACCCAGCCTCCGGAAGACCCCAGCGACGTGGCGCGGATCGTCCGGGAAAACCCGCTGGTTCTGTTCTACGAGGATGAGGACCCGTGGTCGAACATGCTGAAGAACATTCTGGCCAATATCGGCGCGACCGGTCTGAAATTGGTCGATGTCGCCGGACACGGGGCCAACGCCATGAAAATGCGCCGGCAACTGGTGGCGGAAAGCGGCAAGGAAAAGGTGCCTTATCTCTTCTTCCATGGGAAATGCCTGGGCAAGCGCAGCGATATCGTTGACATGATCCTGGATGGCGGCCTGCAGGAAGACATGAAGAAAGCCGGTCTGCCTGTCTTGCTGCGCCACGAGTCGCCGAGCCTCGACAAGAACATCTTCGGGTATCCCAAGGGCGGGTTGACGGCCCCGCCAAACGGTCGCCGGAACGTTCTGCTGTGCGCCTGCGGCTCGTCGGCTGCGGACAAGGTGCCTCAGCTGGTCGCCCGGATCACCGAGGCAGGTCACAACGTGAAACTGATCCCTTCGGTTTCGGCCGAAAAGTTCTTTCGCGATATCGGGACCGACAAGGCCAGCGAGGCCCGCAAGGCAAAAAAGACCGGGAAGAAAACCAAGACGGTTGACGACTACATCACCCACAATGACTACTACCGCGACGATGACGAGTGGAACTTTCGCTATACCGAGTTCGGAATGCCCTTGCGCGCCTCGCATCTTGCGCTGTGCGACTGGGCCGATTGCGTCATTGTCGCGCCGGTCACCTGCAACACGATGGGCAAGATCGCCAACGGCATTGCCGACAACCTGCTGACCTCGGTTTTTGTGGCCTGGCAGTACCGCAACAAGCCGGCGATCCTTTGCCCAGCTTGCAACACCAACATGTGGAACAATGTCACCACCCAGAACAATGTCGAAAAGCTGCGCGATCTGGGGATTGATCTTGTGGGTCCCCGCAAGGGGCGCTTGTCGAACGGGATGATGGGCGTCGGCATGATGGCCACGCCCGACCAGATCATGGAGGTGCTGGAAGAAGCCTTCGAAGAGTTGGAAAACCACGAACACAATATCTGCAAATGGGCGCAGGATGCTGCGGCCTCGGATGACTTCGCCCAATGGGAGCCGGTGTTTCAGGCCATAGATGATGGGGTCGCCGGTATCGACATTGTCGATGACCATAATGGCGACACGCTGCTGCACTATGCGGCGGGCGGCGAGGGCGAGCTGACCGAGAACGGGCAAGATCTGGGAAAACCGGACATCGAGGCGGCCAAAGCCCTCATCGCAAGGGGTATCAACGTGAACGCGGTCAATGACCACGGATTTACCAGCCTGCATGTCGCCGCGATGAACAACTCGGCCGAGATGGTAGAAACACTGCTGGCGGCGGAGAGCATCGATGCAAGCCCTCTGATCCACTTCCTTCAGGATCCGGTGCGGTCCAGGGGCATCAGGGTGTCGGACGAGATCCGCGCGATGTTGGACGAATGGGCCAACACGCACGCCCTTTCAGAACCGGAAGCGGTGGAAGACGAAGACGACCTGATCGATGAACGCGAAAAGACCTATCTGTATTTCACCTACGGATCGCTCAAGAAAGGATTCCCCAACCACGACGCTCATGCGGACGTTCTGGATGATTTCGTTGGACAGGCGGTCACTCGGCAGCCCATGCCCCTGATCGTGCCGAAAGAGCCGTTTTGCGACAACCCGAACTGTGCCTATCTGCACCGCATGGCCACACTGGTGGATCGCAAGGGCACTGGCCGTCCGATCAAGGGCGAGGTCTACCGGGTCACCTCGGGCGGGTTGAAGGAACTCGACAAGCTCGAGGGTTTTCACGGACCGGGCGCGGCTGACAATGTCTATGTCCGCAAGCGGATCAATGTCCTGATGGATGGCGTGAAAAAACCGGCCTACGTCTACGTCATCGCCAATCCGGAAAAATACCTTGCCGAACTGGAAAGCGGTGCGTCCGAATTGGTCGACGAATACTCGATCGACATGGCCACAGGGACGCTCAAGCCCGGGTATGAGGCGGCCGCTAGCCGTCCTGATGCGTGATGGCCTCGGGGGCATCCGTTGACGGAGGTGACTTGAGGCTGAGGTTGTAGGCGGTGATCGCGATCATGCAGCTCAGGACAAATGGCCAGAACGCGGCCTTCGGAATCAGGTTGTCACGATAGTGGATCAAGCGCAGCGACGGTGCGGACTCGGAGACGAACAGATAGGTGTTCACCGAGACAACAAGCAGCATGAAGTACATCAGGAAAAAGAAGGACTCCATGTAGATTACCGGTGACCCGGCAAAACCCTCGCGCAATTGCACATGGGCCAGCAGGATCACGAAGAACAGGACCGAGCAGGTTCCGATCACGCTTGAGGTGCTGAAATCGTGCCGTTCGACCAGGTTCGGCTTCCGCGTCACCGTCATTACGGCGCCGAAGAGAAGCATCGTGACTA
>NZ_JBXWSK010000106.1:0-9436 GCF_059613385.1 Ruegeria sp. BHSA162 | reverse complement strand
GGTTTGCGCCCTGTTCCTTGGCGATATTGGCCAGCACGATCGGGAACTGCGCCCCGGCCAGCGATTTTTCCAGAAAGCTCAGGCCATAGTTGAACTCGTGGTTGCCCAGCGTCGCGGCATCATAGCCCAACGTGTTGAACGCGTTGATGATCGGGTGGGTGTCGCCGTCGTTCATGCCACGCTCGTAGGCGATGTAGTCGCCCATCGGGTTGCCCTGAAGAAAGTCGCCATTGTCGACCAGCATCGAGTTTGTGGCCTCGGCCCGGATCTGGTTGATGATCGAGGCCGCGCGCGACAGGCCCACTGTATCGCGCGGCTTGTCGGCGTAGTAGTCATAGGGAAAGACGTGAACGTGAATGTCGGTCGTTTCCATGATCCGCAGATGCGCCTGGTTGCTTGCGGCGGCGGCGGAGAACGGGTGCAGGGAAACCATGGCGGCGCCAGCCGTGGTGGTGGCCAGGAATTGACGCCGCGACATCGCGAATTTGCTGGATAGGGTCATGAGGCACCTCTCGAAATAATTGGGTCGACGCATCATCTGAACGTTTATGACGACAATGATGTGACAGCGCGGCCCGAGGGGATCACCCGGCGTGCCGATGGTTCAGACTGACCGCTTTTGACACCCGAGTAAAGCGTCCTCCCGGCCATCGACCTGCGCGCGGGCGGTGCGGCGCCCAAGGTGCTGTGGTGCGGGCCCGGGCTAGGGAGCCCGGGCCGCGGCCTCAGTCCTTTTTCACGTCACCGGCAAACCGCGCGGCGTTCTCCCGCGCAAAGGCGCTGGCATCAGCCGAGGCATCCCAGAACTGGGGATTGGCCTTGGGAATGGTCAGCGCCTTCTGAACTGCGGGGCGGGCACCGATGCGGTCGAACCATGCGTTCAGATGCGGAAGACCATCGACCTGAACCCGCGCCCAGACATAGGCCCGCGCCCAGGGGTACAGCATCATGTCCGCGATCGTGTATTCATCCGCAGCAATCCAGTCGCGCCCATTCAAGCGATCATTCATCACCTCCATCAGGCGGCGGCTTTCGTCCACGTAACGGCGGATCGAGAACGGTTCGGTATGGCCATTGGGGGCGGCAATGTGCTGGAAATACATGGCCTGGCCCATCATCGGACCCACATGCCCGACCTGGAACAGCATCCACTGCATCACCTCGGACTGCTGCACCGGATCTGAGGGCAGGAACTGACCGTATTTCTGCGCGAGGTGCCACAAGATTGCGCCGCTTTCGAAAATCGCGCGACCTTCGGCCCGGTCCTCGATCACCGGGATCTTGCCATTGGGGTTCAGCGACAAGAACGCGGGCGACTTTTGTTCCTGTTTGGAAAAGTCGATGGGCGTCAGGTCGTAGGGTACGCCTGCCTCTTCCAGGAAGATCACCGGTTTGTAGCCATTCATCGTGGCCGCGGTGTATAGGTGGATGTCAGGCCGCGACATGCGCGATCTCCTCGAAATGCTGCTTCAGATACGCGTCGAACCGCTTAAAATCCTGTTCGATCCGGGGGTTCTTCATCACGTCGAAGGCCGCGAAGGTGGGCAGAGGTTGCATCGCCAGAAACTTGGCGTTCAGGTGCATGGGCCACAGCAGGTCATCGACGCTGGCCCCTGCAAAGAACGGCTCGGCGGGGTTGTCGAACGCCTCGCGCGGAGCGTTGAAGGTGACCGACAGCATGTATTTCGTTCCGTGCAGCAGGCCACCGGTGCCGTAATTGGCCTTGGGCGCCTCGGCGGTCCGGCCGTCGCCGGCCAGCAGCCGGCCGTCCATGCCCGCGGTGTACACCTCGTCGAGGTACTTTTTGAACACCCACGGTACACCCATCCAATTCACCGGAAACTGCATGATGACCACATCCGCCCAGACATGGGCGTCGATCTCGGCATTGATGTCGTATCCTTCGGCAACCGTGGTCACGCGCACCTCGTGGCCCATGCCGGTCAGCGCGTCCTGCGCCCGTTGCACCAGCGACGCATTCAGGCGGCCAGGTGCGAATTCATAAGGCTGCGTACCGTTCACGATCAGGATCTTGCTCATGTCCATATCCTTGGTTTTGAAACTGCTTGCCCCTTGACTTCGGTCGGGGTGAAACCGAACTTGAGAACAGTAGTGATGAATTGCAACCAGTTTACTTTTTGTAACCTGTGACTGGACTGGAGAAGGTGATGCGTGCCCGTATCGAACAGGACGACCAAGGCAAGCGGCAAGCAGTGGATGCGTGCAGCGAACCATGCCCCATCGAGCGCGGCATGCGGATCATTGGTGGCAAGTGGACCGGGTCGATCCTGTGGCATCTCAAAGACGAGCCGGTACGATTCAATGACTTGGCCCGGATGATCGGTGGCGCCAGCAAAAAGATGATCGCCGAACGCTTGCGCCAATTGGAGCAACAGGGCCTGGTGCACCGCCAAGTGCTCGAAACCTCACCGGTTTCGGTGCAGTACTCCGTGACCGACCGTGGACGCACCGCGCTGGGTTTTCTGGACGAGCTGCGGAAGTGGAGTGAGACCTTGCCGGATACGCGCGCCTGACTCGTCAGCGGTCCTTCTGCAGCGGCCCCGTGGTTTCCCGTGCGATGAACCGGGCTGAAACTTCGGACACGATTACCGGCATGTCAGGGTCTTTTATCCTGTCCAGCAGAGTACGTGCGAGCTTGCGGCCCAACCGCTTTGGCGAAACCGCCATGGTACTGAGCGCGGGAATTGCGACCGAGGCATCCTCGGTATCGTCAAATCCAACGATCGAAACATCCCGCCCCGGCTGCAACCCAGCCCGCATCAGGCCGAAACACGCCCCCAAAGCGACCATGTCGCCATTGCAGACCACCGCCGTGACCTCAGGATGGGCGTCGTGCAATTTCAGCATCTCCTGCATACCCGCACGCTTGGTGTCAGGTGAGGGCCAGATGATCGGCGGCCCCAAAGACAAGTCCTGCAGCGTACGCTCATACCCGGCTATGCGCTGCTTTCGAACGGGGTTCATGCCGATGCCGCCGAAGAATGCGATGTGCCTGTGCCCCAGTTCCGCCAGGTGATTGGTCGCGGTCGCGGTCGCTTCGGCATTTCTGATGCCCACATGATCAAAATCAGGGCTGACATGGCGCAGAAAGGTCACCGTGGGCAAACCATGCGTGCGCAAGAGTTGAAGGGTTTCTGCCGTGGTCTCCAGCGCAGGCACCCACAGCAGGCCGCCGCGCCCGTTGCGGATGAAATCCCGCAATTGCTTGCCCTGCCGGTCCGCGTCGTCGCGCGTGTCCAAGATCGAAACCAGATACCCCTCGGCCTCCAGCAACTCGACCGCGCCGCTGACGACTTCGGCATTGAACGGGTTTGCGAACTGGTTCAGAACGAATCCGATTTCCCGGTTCTCGCCTGATCGCATCGACGCCGCGCGCGAGTCCGTGACATAGTGCAGGTCCTCGGCCGCCTGCAGCACTTTCTTGCGGGTCTGCTCGGAAATCCGGCCAGTGCCGCGCATCACCTGACTGACCGTCGGAATCGAGACTCCGGCGGCTTTGGCGACACTGGCGAGGGTGGGTTTGGCGGGCATTTCTCGGACTTCTGATATATCGTTGCATCATCAAAATGCCCAACCCGCAGAGGTATTGCAACGAGCAATTCCTACTATTTTCTGAAGTTCAGACCAACCGATTGGAAAATATTCGTTGACGCAAGATATATCGTTATACCATGCTAATGGCATCGCCTGGGGTGAGTCGTCGCACGACAAGCACAGCAAACCGACCCCACCGGGCAGAACGGGCAAAAGGCCCAATCGAAACTCTGGGAGGAGTCCATGTCAATTCAATCCAAGCTGGTCGGTGCCGCATCCGGCCTTGTTCTGACCCTGGTCACAAACGTGGCGCAGGCCGAGGTTCTGTTCTGGTCGACACAGGCCAAGCCGGTCGAAGAGGCGCAGGCCATGCGCGAACAGGTTCTTTCAGGCTTCGAGGGTGGCGTGGATTACCAGCCCAATGACGGCGGCCCCTGGCTGACGCGTCTGCAAGCCGAATTGCAGGCCGGCTCGGGCACGATCGGCGTTCTGGGCGCGCTGCATGGTGATTTCTCGGCCATGAACCCCGATGACCTGGTCGACCTGGATGATCTGGGCATCGCCTCGGCCTCGGACACGTTCAACGAACTGGCGACGCTGGGAATAGGCAGCCTGCAATACATCCCCTGGATGCAGGCCAGCTATATCATGGCGGCCAACAAAGAGGCGTTGCAGTACCTGCCCGAAGGCGCAGACATCAATGCATTGACCTATGACCAGCTGATCGAATGGGCCGCCAACGCCCATGAGGCAGCGGGCGAGCCGAAATTCGGCTTTCCGGCCGGGCCCAAGGGCCTGAAGCACCGCTTCTTCCAGGGTTATCTGTATCCGTCCTATACGAACGGCGTGGTGCGGACCTTTGCCAGCGACGATGCCGTGACCGCGTGGGAAAAATTCCGCGAGCTGTGGACGCATACCAACCCGGCCTCGACCAACTTCTCGTTCATGCAGGAACAGTTGTTGTCGGGCGATGCCTGGATCGTGTTCGACCACACCTCGCGTCTGGCGCAGGCCTTCAACGAGCGGCCTGATGACTTCGTGGCCTTCCCGGCCCCGGCGGGTCCGACCGGGCGCGGCTTCATGCCGGTTCTGGCTGGTGTTGCGATCCCCAAAACCGCACCGGACATGGAAGCGTCCAAAGCTCTGGTCGCCTACATGATGAAGCCGGAAACCCAGATCGCCACGCTGCGTGCCACCAACTTCTTCCCGGTCGTCGCGGTTGACCTGCCCGCCGACCTGCCGCCGGCCGTCAAGGCCGCAGGCGACGCGGTCGCCAAGATGAGTGGCTCGGCTGATGCCAACCCCGGGCTGCTGCCCGCGGGACTGGGCGACAAGGGCGGTGACTTCAACCGTGTTTATACCGATGCGTTCGAGCGGATCGTACTGGGCGGTCAGGACATCCGCACCGTGCTGGACGATCAGAAAGGCGCGTTGCAGGCGATCATGCAGGAGACCGGCGCGCCCTGCTGGGCTCCGGATGCACCCTCGGACGGTCCGTGCCCTGTCGAATAAGGGTCTGACCTGATCCTGACACCGGGCCTGATGCAGGCCCGGCGTCCCCGAACTCTCTGCCCGAAACCACCGGAACTTCCGCAAGGAAAGGAGCGATCTGATGAACGCTCGTGTGTTGCCCTATGTGCTGATCCTGCCCGTGACGGCGTTTCTGTGCCTGTTCTTTCTGTATCCTTTCGTCCTGGTCGCCAAGCAGGCTTTCAACACCGGCGACGGGTTCACGCTGGACAATTTCCGGCAGGTGGTCGGGTACT
The DNA here is from genome assembly GCF_059613385.1 of Ruegeria sp. BHSA162. Classification (NCBI taxonomy): domain Bacteria; kingdom Pseudomonadati; phylum Pseudomonadota; class Alphaproteobacteria; order Rhodobacterales; family Roseobacteraceae; genus Ruegeria; species Ruegeria sp. BHSA162. Next base: position 4,115 of record NZ_JBXWSK010000106.1, on the reverse strand, counting down.
GGAAATTCCCGATCTCGCTGCAGAATACGCTGCTGCTGGCGGCGGCGGTGGTTCCGGTGCAACTGGCGCTGGCGCTGCTGATGGCCACGATGGTCAACAAGATGCAGCGCGGACGCGACCTGGTGCTGTATGTCTGGACCATCCCGCTGGGTATCTCGGATCTGGCCGCAGGCATCATCTGGCTGGCGATCTTCGAACAGTCGGGTTTCCTGAACTCCATGCTTTCTGGGCTGGGCGTGGTGGACCGGCCGGTGAATTTCCTCAGCTATCAGCACCCCGGCGTGGTGTTCCTGGCCATCGCCCTGGCCGAGATCTGGCGCGCCACCGCGATCATGCTGGTGATCCTGGTGGCCGGGATCGGCCTGATCCCCAAGGAATATTACGAGGCGGCCGAGGTCTTTGGCGCCTCGCCCTGGAAACGCTTCACCCGCATCACGCTTCCGCTGCTGCGCCCGTCGCTGCAGACCGCACTGGTGCTGCGCGTGATCCTGGCCTTCGAGGTCTTCGCCGTGGTGCTGGCCCTGGGTGGCACCCTATTCCCCGTCCTCATGAGCGAAACCTACGCCTATCAGTTCGACCTGCTTGACAGCGGCGCGGCGGCGGCGATGGCGCTGATCATCCTCGCCATCTCGATCGGGTTCACCCTGATCATCCTGCGCGCCCTGCGTGTCCCGAAAGGAGCCACGATATGACGACCGTCACGACCGATGTCGCCGCGCCCGATACGCGCCGGGCCGGACGCTATGTCTACTTCGCGGCGGTGGTGCTGCTGTGCGCCTGGGTGCTGGTGCCGCTGTATTTCCTGCTGATCAACACCCTGTCCTCGCCGGAAACGGTGAACAGCTTTCCCAAGCCCTTCATCCCCGAATTTGATCTGGGCAGCCTGGGGTTCTTTGCAGGCTTCGCGGGCATCCTGACCGCGCTCAAAAACTCGATCCTGGTGGCCGGGCTGACGATGATCATGTCGATCCTGATCGGCGCGCCGGCAGGCTATGCCCTGTCGCGGTTCGACTTTCGCGGGAAAGAGGCGTTCCGCCTGCTGATCCTGCTGACCCGCGCCTTTCCGCTGCCGCTGCTGGCACTGCCCTTGGCGGTGATGTTCATCCAGACCGGGCTGGATGACACGGTATTCGGCCTGTCGCTGGTGCACACCACGTTGGCCATCCCGTTTGCGGTGCTGATCACGTTCTCGCTGTTTTCCGGCATCCCGCTGGAACTGGAAGAGGCCGCCTGGACGCTGGGCTGCACCCGGCTGACCGCCTTCACCAAGGTGGTGCTGCCGTTGATCCTGCCGGGGATCACGGCCTCGGCCATCTTCGCCTTCGTGATCTCGTGGAACGAGGTGTTCGCCGCCGCCGTCCTGACGATCGAGAACCGGACCCTGACGGCCTTTTTGCTGCAGAACCTCGACACCTCGCCGCTGCATCTGAAATTCGCGGGCGGTTTCATCCTTGTCGTTCCGGCACTGATCTTCATCTTCGCCGTGCGCAAATACCTGTTCGCCATGTGGGGCATCGCCAACCGCTGACAGCCCCAAGGAGTTGGAATAATGGCAGAAATTCAAATCAAGAATGTCGCGAAACGCTTTGGCAGCTACCAGGCGCTGCACGACATCAACCTGACCATCCAGGACCAGGAATTCATGGTTCTGCTGGGGGCCTCGGGCTGCGGCAAGACCACGCTGCTGCGGATCATCGCCGGGCTGGAGACCGCGACCGAGGGCGAGGTCTGGATCGGCGGGCGCCGGGTGGATCACCTGCCGCCCAAGGATCGGGGCATCGCCATGGTGTTCCAGAACTATGCCGTATTCCCGCATCTGACCGTGTTCGAAAACATCGGGTTCGGCCTGCGGATGCAGAAACTGCCCAATGACGAGGTCAAGCGCCGGGTCGAGCGCACGGCGGGTCTGATGCATATCGACCAGCTGCTGGGGCGCTATTCGGGCGAGCTGTCCGGCGGTCAGCGCCAGCGCGTCGCCGTGGCCCGCGCCCTGGCGATGGAGCCCGACGTGATCCTGATGGACGAGCCCCTGTCGAACCTGGACGCGCTGCTGCGGATGGAGATGCGGGCCGAGCTCAAAGGCGTTCTGGCCGAAAGCAACACCACCGCCATCTATGTCACCCACGACCAGGTCGAAGCCATGAGCATGGCCGACCGGATCAGCGTGATGCATCAGGGCAAGATCGTTCAGGCGGCCTCGCCGATCGAGGTCTACCGCAACCCGGCGGCCGAGTTCGTGGCCGGATTCATCGGCAATCCGCCGATGAACTTCCTGCCCGCCACTCCGACCAGAGACGGCAAATGGACAGTCGCGGGCCAGATCCTCGACGGGCCGTCCCGGACCACGCCGCTACATTTCGCCATCCGCCCCGAGGATCTGCGCCCGGCCGACACGGGCCTGGCCGCCACGGTCAAGGTGGTCGAACCGTTGGGCGCGCACCTTCTGGTCACCTGCAGCGTGGATGGCGCCTTGTTCCGCGCGGTTCTGGACAGCGATCTGACCGTCCGCCGCGGCGACACCCTCACCCTGGCCCCGCAGCCCGACCGGGTGCGCTGGTTCGACCCCGAAACAACCTTGGCCGTAGCCTGAGGAGCGCGCAATGAAACAGGATCTGATCGAACAGGCCCGCGCCGTTCTGGCCCGAAACGACCGGGGCGACTACACGGTGCCCACCCACGGCCTCTATCCGTTCCAGTGGAACTGGGATAGCGCGCTCAGCGCCCTTGGGTTCTCGCATTTCGACGAGGCCCGCGCCTGGCGCGAGATCGAGACCTTGTTCCGGCATCAGTGGGATGGCGGCATGGTGCCGCATATCATCTTCCACGAGATGAATGACGGCTATTTCCCAGGGCCGGATGTCTGGGCCACGGGCCGCGCGGTTCCCACCTCGGGCATCACGCAGCCGGCGGTGGCCGGGTTCGCCGTGCGGCGGATCCATGCGCGCGCCAAAAACCGGGCGCTGGCCGATACGCAGGCCCGCGCCCTGCTGCCCAGGATCCACGCCTGGCACCAATGGTTCTATACCAACCGCGACCCGCAGGGCACCGGTCTGGTCGCCATCATCCACCCGTGGGAATCGGGGCGCGACAACTCGGTCGATTGGGACGCAGCGCTGGCCCGGGTCCCGACCGAGGGCGTGGCTCCGTTCCAGCGTCGCGACGTAGCCCATGCCAACCCGGCGCACAGGCCGACCGACGAAGAATACCGCCGCTATATCTGGCTGGTGCAACATTTCCGCGACCTTGGCTGGGACAATTCCAAGCTGCATGATGCCTCGCCGTTCCGGGTCGTGGACCCGGGATTCAACGCGATCCTGATCCGCTCGTGCCTTGACCTTGCTGCGCTGGCCGACGACTTGGGCGAGGCCGAGATCGCCAGCGCTTCGCGCGCCTTTGCCCAGGCGGGCATCGCGGCGATGGACGCCCTGTGGAGCGAGACCCGCGGGCAATACCTGTGCTTTGATCGGGCCACCGGGGCGCTGATCGACAGCCCCTCGATCGGCGGCTTGTTGGCGGCGTTCTGTCCCATCCCCGAGCACCGCGCGCAGGCCATCGCCCAGCGGTTGGACGCCATCGGAGCCGCAGTCCCGTATCTGGTGCCCAGCCACGACCCGGCGGCCCCTGAATTCGACGGACTAAGGTACTGGCGCGGGCCGGTCTGGCTGATCGTGAACTACATGATCGCCGATGGTCTGCAACGCGCGGGCCAGACCCGGATCGTGCAGCGGATCGTCGACGACAGCCTGCGCCTGATCGAACAAAGCGGCTTTGCCGAGTATTACGACCCGGTCACTGCCGAACCCTGCGGCGGCAGCAGCTTTACCTGGACGGCCGCGATGGTGATCGAGATCCTGAACGCGGAAACCACCCCGGCATGAACGGCGCGGCACCGGTCCCCGCCCAATGGATACCGGACTGACCGATGGCGGGACCGTCCATTGTTTCCGCCCCCGGGCAAGCGGACTGGGTCGAGCAAGCCCTTCTTGCGGAATTGCGGGCCACTGCGCCCCAAGGGGTCAATGACAGCATCACGCTGATTGCGCAGGACGGCGAGGGCCGGGTTGGCGGCCTGCATGGCGCCACCTCCTATGGGTGGCTGCTGATCAAGACCTTAT
>NZ_JBXWSK010000105.1:0-9843 GCF_059613385.1 Ruegeria sp. BHSA162 | reverse complement strand
CGGGTGGTGCAGGTCGCCGTTGTCATAGGTTTTCATGCCGCGCTTGGCCAGGAACTCCTTGGTTTCCGGCAGCAGGCCCTCGGTCAGGATCTTCAGCGACTCGTTGGTCTGGCCCCAGCCGGTGGCCGAGCAGCGGTTGAACACCGGTACCCGCATCAGCTCGCGCATGGACGGGAAGCCCATGATGCGCAGCTCGCCGGTCTGGCCCGAGGACCAGAAGCCGTAATATTCGTCCAGCTCGCCGGGGGCCAGTTCGACCTTGGCGGCGGCGCTGGCCTGTTTGGCGGTCATCAGCGTGCCGCCGACGCCCAGCCCGGTTCCGGCCAGCACGGCCCCGGTGGCCGAGGCCCCCAGCAACCCGCGGCGGGTGATGTTCAGTTTGGTGTCATGATCCGACATGATCGTTCCTCCTTTTAGGAAACGGTTTGCGGTTTGGCGTTCGGATGGTTCGCCGGTGGTTGTCCGAGGGGGGTCTTGAGTTTGACCGACCCGGTCTTGGCCCGCCGTTTCAGCTGGCGGATGACGACGGGACATTTGCTCTCGGACTGGTAGAGCACCTGACAATGCAGGCAGGTGACGCACTCGTTCGGGTTGATCTCACCGGTGGGGTGGATGGCCTGAACGGGGCATTCGTTGGCGCAGGTCTGACAGGGGTTGCCGCAATCCTTGTAGCGGCGCAGCCAGTCGAACATGCGGATACGGGCGGGGATCGCCAGCGCCGCGCCCAGCGGGCACAGATAGCGGCAATAGAACCGTTCGATGAACAGACCGATCACCAGCAGACCCACCGCAAAGACCACGAAGGGCCAGTCGCGCATGAATTTCAGAATGATCGCGGTCTTGAACGGCTCGACCTCGGCGTATTTCTCGGCCAGCGGGATCGACACCATGCTCAGGCCGAACAGCGCCAGGAAGATCATGTACTTGATCGGCCACAGGCGCTCGTTCAGGCCCCAGGGCAGGGTCCATTGCGGCACTTTAAACGCGCGGGCGATCTTGTTGGTCAGCTCCTGCAGGGCGCCGAAGGGGCACAGCCAGCCGCAATAGGCCCCGCGTCCCCAGAACAGCAGCGCGGCGGCCACGGCGAACCATTGGATGAACACCAGCGGGTCCAGCAGGAAGGCATCCCAGGTGAAGCCGCTGCGCAGGCTGCCGGCCAGCGCCATGATGTTCACCACGCTCAGCTGCGCATTGGCGTACCAGCCGATGAAGAAAAGCGTCATCGTCAGGAACCCGATGCGGAACCAGTAGAAGACCCGCGCGTTCATCGTCGCGTGGAACTGGAAGAAGAATGTGATCGTCAGCACCAGCAGCATGGCGCCCAGCACGGCGATCTCGACCTGGCGGTCCTTCCAGATGCGCTGCCACAGGGCCGACTTGGCGGCGGCCTCGCCGGTGGCATCGTTCACCACCTTGGGCGCGGCCGCGACCGGCAACAGGTACTGTTCGGGCAGCTTGTAGCCCAGATCGAAGGTCAGGAAGGTCTTTTCCACCGCGCCGATGGCCCGCTGCACCAGCAGTTGCAGGCGGAATGGTTCGGTCGGGTCGAACTCGGCATCGGCAGGGATCTTGAAGATGTCCAACTCGGTAAAGCTGGGTGCATCCTCGGCGGCCACCGTGCCCAGGCGACGGTGCTGGCGGTCGAAGAACCGCACCGAATTGTCGCCCTGGATCAGTTGGATCCGGTCGAAGATCCCGCCGCGCACATAGCCCGAGCCTTTGAAGCTGTACTTGCCGCGGCCCAACACCAGGATGGCGTGTTCGCCCTCGTCCAGCCAATTGACTAGGTTCTGGTACTCGGCCTCGCCCAGCAGCGACTTGCCGATCGAAGGCACCGAGACCAGCGCCACATGCATGTCGATGAAGGTGTCCTCGGGGTTGCCCTTCTCGGGGCGCTTGATCGCGCGCTGGTCGCCGGTGGCCTCGAAGGCGGCGTTGACCTGACCCACGTCCAGCGTCAGCCGCCGGATCGAGCCGTCGCCCGAGAGCGTGGCCCAGTCACGGGTGTCGGCCTTGGCCATGTCGACTTGACGCTGGGGGCCGTCGGCCTGTACTTCGGACAGACCGCCCAGACCCAAGGCGCGGGCCACCTTGATGCCGCCGCGCACAAGGCTGTCATCGATCACCATGATCGTCACGGTCGCCCCCGAGATGATGTCCAGATCATGTCCCTCGCCGCCTGTCTCGACCTCGCGTTTGAGGTCCAGCCCGGCATAGCCTTCGGTCAGCTCGACCATGCGCGCGTTGGGAATGCCGATCAGAACGATGGGTTCGGAATGTTTGACCAGCTTGACGCCGGTCAGCACCGCATCACCGTCGATGGCGGCGACGACGTGAATGGGCTTGCCGGAATAGCCGGTGGTGCCCACGAAATCGGATGTGAGAAAGGCCCAGGCGACGGTTTCACCGCCCTTCAGCACCGGGGCCACCGGCACGTCTTCACGCACCGGACCGATGGCATCGGCACCGGGCGCCAGTTCGGCGGGTTCGATCTCGGGCAGGAAGCTGGCCAGACTGTCGGCCCGCGCGCCAAGCGCCAGCAGGCAGGACAGGACAAGGGCCACAAGGAAATGGGCTGCGCGGGTCACGACCACGGCGCACCTCCTTCGGTTCGGGTTGACGCCATGGACGCGCGCGGCGCGCGTTCGGTTCTGATTTCGGGCGCGGCCGGGGGGCCGCGAGTTTCGGGCCACAGCCGTTCGGAGTTGTACAGATCCAACAGATCAGTGAACGCACACCGTGGGATTTGTACAAACCCGGGTTGCTGCAGCTGCGGCAGGTCCGGGACCGGCGCCGCAGCCGTGATTGCGCACAGGGCGCAATCGGCACATTTCGGGCAGGGCGCGGTCGGGTCGCCGGTGTCGTCTTCCAGGTCCACCTGGACCCAGACCGCTCCTGCCTCCGAGCAGATCTCCATCCAGGTGCCCTGGCCGGGACTCGCCAGCGCTGGCCCAAGCACCTGCAACATCAAAAGAAAGATGCCCGCCAGCCCGGCGGCCACGCGTGTCGCGCGGACAGGGAGGCTGTGGTGTTGGCGGGCGGCGGGCATGGAGACTCCGACTCGAATCTGATTTTGCCCGAGTCGTAAGGGATTGGCAGGCGGCGCGACTTGACTTCGATCAGGTGGTCAAAAAAATGGCACTTCGGTTTGGCGGCCGTTCGCCCGGGATCAGCCGTCGGCCTCATCCATCAGCCGCCGCACCCAGCGCCCCGCCAGCCAGCTGGCCGGAACCCCAAGGGGCACACACCAGATCAGCGCGCCCACCGGTGTCACGGCGCCGAACCCCAGCGCATGGACGATCAACCCGGCCAGAAACAGGTTGATGGCGACGGTCAGCGCCGTCGCCGGATACATCAGAAGGGCCAGTTTCCAGACCGGCCAGCGCCCGTCAGTGGCTGGTGCCTTCCGAGAAGGTGATCTTGTTCCAGACATTGTATTTCCCCGAAGGTTTGCGCATCGGCAGGCGTTTGATTTCCTCGAGCGTCTGCGCGTCATAGACGATCACCGCGCCGTCATCCTCCCAGATCGACACCAGCGCATGGGCGCCTTCGCGCGTGAATTCCACATGCGCCACGGTCTTGCCCGGCGCAGGCCGCAGGGTTTTGACGATCTCGAGGCTCTGCTTGTCGATCACATGCATCGCGTCCTTGTTGGGGCCGAAGAACACGTCGGCCCAGACATAGGGCGAGTTCTCGTGGCTGCGCATGAAAAAGCCCGGGCCTTCGGTCTCGACCCGCCTGATCGTTTCCCAGGTGCCCATGTCGATGACCGAGATGGTGCCTTCGGTCAGGTGCGGCGTCGCCATCACCGTGGTGCCGTTCCGTTCCCAGGTGATGCCCGAGCCCAGATGCGGCATGCCGGGCAGGTCCAGATCCGCCACTTTCTGCCCGATAACAAGGTCGATCACCTGACCGCCCTTGCCATCGCGCGACGCGCCCATGACGTATTCATAGCTCTGGTCGAAAAAGAAATCGTCCAGATAGTCGGGCGTGGTGATCTTGCGGACGGGGAAGGGGTCGGGGTTCTTGAACTGCCCCTCGATCCGGAAATCATGGCCCAGCCCGAATTGCGGCGGGTTGTCGCCATAGAACACTTCCCAGATCTCGGGCACGTCCTTGAGCGCCAGCACGAAGCTTTCGCGCGGCGGGGCCTGGTACACGGCCGAGACCCGGCTGGGCTTGCCCTTCTTGCCCTTGACCTCGACCACCCTGGCCACCGACAGATCCTCGGTCGACAGCAGAGTCAGGCTGTTGGGCAGATAGTTCGCAACGGCCAGCCACTTGCCGTCGCCCGACATGGCGATGTTGCGGCTGTTCAGGCCGGCGCGGATGCGGCCCACCTGTTTCAACGCCCAGATGTCGTATTTCTGCACCCAGCCATCGCGCGACATGATGAATACATAGCGCCCGTCGGGGCTGAACTTGGGGCCGCCATGCACGGCAAAGGGGGTCTCGAACCGGTCCAGAACCTCGAAGGTGTCGCCGTCCAGAACGCTGACATGGTGATCGCCGGTTTCCACCACCAGCGTGATGTTCATCGGGTCGCTGTCCCAAACCGGCGCATCGACCGGTGCGTAATCGGCATCCAGAGTACGGCTGGCCATGATCTGTTCGGCATCCCATTCGGGGTCCACCTCCAGCGGAGATTTCAGCCAGCCCGCCAGTTCCTCGATCTGCAGCGCGTCGAGTTCGTGTGCGAAGGCGGGCATTTGGGTGGCCGGACGCCCCTCGGCGATGACGGCGGCTACGCGGGGGCCGCGCATGCGTTTGAGCGTTTCGGGGATCAGCGCCGGGCCGACGCCGCCCAGCCGCGCCTCGCCATGGCAGCTGGCGCAATGTTCGGCGTAATCTGATTGAGCATCCGCCCAAGCCGTTCCAGCCAACAACACCGAGCACAAAGTACCGAATTTGAGTGCCTTAAAAGAACTGATGCGCCGGATCATGGCTTTTCCCCCGGAAAGGCGTGACCTGCAGGCGCTCGCCGGCACCGTCCACGCCGATTTCGTCATTGGTCAGGTAGCAGGCCGGATCTTCGGCCCACGGGTCGCCGGTCAGTTGCAGGGCCCGGATGCGGGTGTTGCCACCGCAGACATCCTGCAACCGGCAGGCGCCGCACCGCCCCTTCAACGGGCGCGGCCGTGTGCGCAGCAAGGCCAGCATCGGGTCATCCCCGGTCCACAACTCGGAAAACGGAGTGAGCTTGACGTTGCCCACCGTGTAGTCCGACCAGTAGGTATCGGGATGGACGCGGCCCAGATTGTCGATATTGGCCACGCCCAGACCGCTGGAATTGCCGCCCCAATGGGCCAGGTGTTCGCGCAAATGCGCGACGGCGTCGGCGTCGAACCGGGAGGCGGCCCAGTTCAGGAAATACCCGGCATCGGCGTCATTGTTGCCGGTCACGATGTCCAGCGGGCGTCCGCCCGAAGCGGCCTCCCATGCGCGGTCCAGCAACAGGTCGAGCCCTTGCCGGGTGCGCCGATATTCCGCGTCCTCGCCCCGGTTCTTGTCGCCACGTCCGGCATAGACCAGATGCGAGAGATAGAACTTGTCCACCCCCTCGTCGTCGCACAGTTTCAGCAGGTCGGGCAGGTGGTGCTGGGTGCCTTCGGTCAGGCAGAACCGCAGGCCCACCTTGATGCCACGCTTTTTGCATTCGCGCACGCCGCGCAGGGCGTCATCAAAGGCGCCCTCGACCCCGCGGAACCAGTCATTCGTCGCCCCGATTCCGTCAAGCGAGATGCCGACATAATTGAAGCCCACGTCGGCGATCATGTCGGCCGTTTCGTCGTGGACCCGCGTGCCGTTGGTTGACAGCGCCAACATCGGCACCAGCTGACGCGCCCGCCGGGCGATGTCGAAAAAATCGAACCGGTCCAATGGCTCCCCGCCCGAGAGGATCAGGGCCGGGACGCGAAATTGGCCCAGATCCTCAAGGGTGACCATGGCTTGCTCGTGGCTGAGCTCGCCCGGGAAGGCCACATCCGCAGACACGGTGTAGCAATGGCGGCATTTCAGGTTGCAGCGCCGGGTTAGGTTCCAGATCACCACCGGTTTCACCGGTCCGGGGCGGCGTTTGCGCACCGGCGTCGGGTTGACCAGCTGCTGCATGTATTCGGTCAGGCGGAACATCGATCTCAGCCTTTCGCTTTCAGGCGCAGCCCGGTTTTCTTCAGGATGCGCGTGGAATAGAGGATGTCGCTGCCCCGGCAGGCCGATCCGAGAATCGCGGCGATCTGGCCGCGTTTCTGTTCGACCTCGTCGGGCGAGCTGCCATGAACCATGGCGAACAGGTTGTAGGGCCAGTCGGGCAGGGCGCGGGGCCGTTCGTAGCAATGAGTGACGAAGGGCAGCGCTCCGATATGGGCGCCGAGTTCGCCGATCAGGTCGTCCTGCACGTCCCACACCGTCATGCCGTTCGACGTCATGCCCAGCTTGTAGTGGTTGGGGGCTGCGGCGATCCGCCGGATCACCCCGCGCGCCTTCAGCGCGGCCAGCCGGTCCAGCAGGGCGGCTTTCTCGATCCCCAGATCGTCGGCGACGTGCGCATAGGGCGCGGGCACCAGGGGCAGCCCGCCCTGCAGCGCCTCGATGATCCGCCTGTCGGTTGCGTCGATCATGCTGCCACCCGGAAGCCGATGAAAAATTCCTGCAGTTTCGGGAACCGGTGAACCGTGAGTCCCGTCTCGCGTTCGATCGCGTCGGCCGTGGCGGTGATCGCCTCGGGCGTTTCGGTCGCCAGAACGAACCACATGTTCAGCCGGTGCGTGCGTTCATAATTATGCGCCACCTCAGTGTGCGCATTGACTTTGGTCAGGACGGTTTCAAACTCGGCCTCGGGCACCGCCATGGCGCACAGGCAGAAATCCCCTCCCATGGCGGCGGCGTCGAAGAACGGGCCGAACCGGGTGATGACCCGATCGGCCTTCATCCGCGCCAGCCGATCCAGCAGGTCCTGCTCGGTGATCCCCAGTTCAGCCGCTACGTCGGCATAGGGGCGGGGGGTGAGCGGCAGGTCTTCCTGCAATCGGTTCAGCAGGCGGCGGTCGGTGTCGTCCAGCGGGGTCATGCGGCGGCCTCTTTCGGTTTGATCAATGCGCCGGTCTGCTTGAAGCAGCGGGTCGAGAACAGAACCTTGTGCGCAGCGCCCGCCAGTTCGGGCAAGGCGGCGGCGCCGGCCAGGATACCCCGCGCCTCGGAGCGCGACCGGGCGTGGATCATGGAGTAGAGCCGATAGGGCCATACGCCCTCGACCGGCTGGCGTTCATAGCACAGGGTCACGCCGGGATGCGCGGCCAGTGCGGGGCCCGCGTGGTCGATCCGGTCGGCGGGCAGGTCCCACACGACCATGGCGTTGGCCGACCACCCCAACGCCCGATGCCGCACGATGACCCCAAGGCGTGAGATGACGCCTGCTTTGTGCAACCCCCGGATACGGTCCATCACGTCTTCGGGGGCCCGGTTCAGGGATTGGGCCAGCGCCGCATAGGGATCGGCCATCAGCGGCAGCCCCGCGCTGAGCGCCTGCAGGATGTCGCGGTCGCCTTGCCGCAGAACGCTCCGGTCGACCGTACGCGGCCGTGGCACGCGGCGCGAACAATCGGACATGCGAAAACCCAGATCGACGTTGAACGGGCGGACCAGACGCAGGTCCAGCACGCGCAGCCCGGTGCGGTCGCTGATCCGGGCCAGTGTGGCATCCACATGCGCCCGGTCGGGGCCGGTGGCCACGAACCACAGGTTCCAGCCATCCTCGCGCTGGTAATTGTGGTTCACGCCCGGTTCGGCGTCGATCAGGGCGGCGATCTGTTCCACCTTCTCCTCGGGCGCGGCGACGGCGGCCAGGGTGCTGGCCGAGGCCACGCCGGGCGCGACCGTCGCGCCGACGCGGGTGATGCGCCCGGCGGCGCGCATGCGGTCCAGGCGGTCGATCACTTCGGCCTCATCCAGCCCCAGCGCCGCGGCCAGCACTTGGAACGGCCGGTCGGTGACGGGAAAATCGCGCTGCCAGTCATCCAGCAGCCTTCGGTCGATCGGGTCGGTGATATGGCACATCGCTTACAGCCCCGTTCTGTGCGCACGCGCGGTGAAGAAGATGCCCGAGGGGCTGTCGGCCGGGATTTCCCGCAGCTTTTCAAAGCTGTGGGTGTCATAGACCATGATCTTGTTGGCATCGCGCACGCTGATCCAGACCTCGTGCCCACGCGGGGTGAACTCCATGTGCAGCACCGCCGGGCCGGGTTTGAACTCGTGGATGACCTGTTTGCTGACCGTGTCGATCACCTGGATTGTGTCGTTCAGCGGGTGGGCGAAGTTCACCCAGACCTGCCGGCCGTCGGGCCGCGCCATGGCAAAGACGGGCTGGCCATACGTCTGGGTGCGCCCGGTTTCCGTTAGTGTGTCGGCATCGACCCAGAGCACCTGGTGATGGCCGACGGCCGGCAAGACGAATTCGGCGCCCGTATGCGCCCAGCCTTCCAGATGGGGCATCTTGTAGACGGGCATCTCTTGTTGGCCGCGCCCATATCCGGGCAGTACCCGGATCGGTTCGGGGGTGTCTGCCCACAGGTCCAGCGCGGTCAACCCGTCCTGCCCGAACAGGCCGGTGATGTAGGTGCGGCCATTGGCGGTGATCAGCGCGTCATAGGGGTTTTTGCCCATGTCGGTGATCTTGATGATCTGCGGGTCGGTGCCGCGGGCGAAATCGGCGATCCAGGTCTCGCCCGTATCCCACATGGTGAACACGAAACGGCGGCCCGGTGCATCGACCAGGCCGATGGTCTTGCTGCCGGTAGGGATGTCGGCCACCAGATCCAGCGTGTCGGCGTCAAAGACGTGCACCCCGCCGGGTTCATAGTTCGACACTGCCACCAGCGTGCCGTCGTCAGAGATCGCCCCGCCGATGGCGTTCCCGGCCTGCACGACGCGCTTGGCGATCTGACGGGTCACGATATCGACCTTGGTCAGCCCGCCGTCGCGCCCGAACACATAGGCGAAGCGTTCGTCGGGCGAATAGACCAGCGAGGCATGGGACAGATCGCCCAGTCCTTCGATCCGGGCCAACGCGGCGCGGTCGGACTGATCGACCAGCAGGACCGAGCCGGTGGCCCGTTCGATCACCAGCCCCAGGTCTCCGGTGGCGGTGGGTTCGGCATGGGCTGCGGTCATCAGCAACGAGGCCGCGAGGCCAAGGACAAACTGTTTCATTGGGCCTCCGGTTTCAGCAGATAACGGGCGATCCATTCGGCCTCTTCCTCGCTGATGAGGGGCCGCCACGGCGGCATGGCCGTGTCGGGGATGCCGTCCAGGATTACGCCGGTCAGGATTTCGGGGTCATAGTGCTGCAGGTTTCCCGCCCGCAGATCGGGGCCCAGCCCGCCTTTCAGGGTCAGGCCGTGGCAGGACCCGCAATCCTGATGCACCAGACGCTTCAGCGCGTTGGGGTCCAGCGTGTCGGCGGCAAAGGCTGAGGTGGCCACCAGCACGGCGGCGGTCAGCACCGCGCGCCCGGGCCAGTCCCGGCGGGCCGGTTCAAGGGGCAGAGTCCTAGCCATGAGCATGCTCCAGCAACTCGGCAACCGGCCGTTCGGCATAAAGCGACACGACCTTGCCGATGATGAACAGGGTAGGGGCGGCCAGACCGGCCGCGCGCACGTCGGCGGCGACACGGTCCAGACGCGAGACAAGGCGGCGCTCGTCCGGGGTGGTCGCCTTGCCGACGGCCAGGACGGAGGTCGATCCCGGCAGGTTCTCGGTCATCAGGCCCATGGCGATCTGGCCGATATTGGCGACGCCCATGTAGATGACCAAGGTGGTGTCAGGGTCCGCCAGGCGCTTCCAGTC
>NZ_JBXWSK010000104.1:0-10026 GCF_059613385.1 Ruegeria sp. BHSA162 | reverse complement strand
TCGTGATCTACTGCACGCCACAGATAATGTCGCTTGCCATTCACCTTTACGAAAACCTCGTCCACGTGCCACTTCCATTTCGAGAACGCGCGCAGCTGCTGCACACGCTTCAGGAACTTTGGGACGCTGCAAAGTCACGCCAAAAAAGAACGGCTCTCCCTAAGCGGACCAACCGGGGGCACGCACTGGGCCGCGCCCGACGGGCAAAGTACCTGCTGTCAGGTCTACTCTCCTGCGGGGTCTGTGGCGGCGGCATGTCAGTCATTTCGCAAACCCACATCGGTTGCTCTTCTGCGCGCAACAGAGGCACATGCAACAATCGCAAGTCCATCGCGAGGACCAAAGTTGAAGACCGGGTTCTCACCGCGCTCTCCGACCAATTGATGGCCCCAGACCTATTCAGTGTCTTTTGCGAAGAGTTCGTCGCAGAGACCAACCGGTTGAGAAACACCTCCCAATCGTCTCGCGCGTCCAAAGAAGCCGAACTCGCAAAGACCAATCACGCGCTGGAACGTTTGATCCAAGCGCTGATAGACGGAGCGCCGACGTCCACCGTCAAAGGCAAAATGGCTGAGCTGGAAGAGAGGAAGGTCAAGCTGGAGAGTGACCTGGAGGCGGCACCAGCCCCGCAACCGACGCTGCATCCCAACTTGTCAGACATCTATCACTCCAAAGTCAGCGATCTTGCCAACGCTCTCAATAAACCCGACGTGCGTAGCGAGGCTGCGGAAGCGCTGCGCGCTCTGATCGACAAGGTGGTGCTGACACCGTCTGAAGATGGATATGACATTGATCTGCATGGAGATCTTGCCGGCATTCTCGCCTTAGCGTCTGGCAAAAAAGCAAAAACCGCCCAAGCCGACATGGCTGAGGCGGTTTCGCAAGTATCGCTGGTTGCGGGAGAGCGCAACCGCCGTTGTCGAACGCAGTTAAAATGCATGATTAAAGCGTAATCCTTTTGAAAGCAGACGTTCCTATCAAAACACTTGTATGACCGCATTGAGCCCGAAGTGCATGATGCTGCGTTCGGCTCGGGTGGCAGCGACCCGTAGGCACCGCCGTCTCAAGTTCGTCATTGCCAGCTTGAAAAGACTTCTCGGGCCAATTCGCTTTCGGGCCTGAGATTTTCAATTCCTTCATAAGGGACACCCTTGCCGAGCGGTTTGTGAGGGTGCTTCACGATGGTTTTCTGATGGCGCTTTACCATGTCTTGGAAAGACGCCCCGGACCACAGTGAATACCCGACAAGCGGATGTTCTTCACGGGGATCGCGATAGACATTGAAGACAGGGGCCGCCGCGCCTGGCTGACCGGGGGCTGGCAGATGCATCTTGAACTCTTGCTTCACCACCGAACGCAATACTGGCCCTTCGTACACATAGACGTAATCGCGGCGCGAATTGCCTTCTCCCTCGAGCAACAATGCCGTCTGATCGATTCCATCAATTACCCGGTCGCGTGGAATGTGGTCTGTCGCGCCTGCGATCCGGGCAAATGTAGAAAACAAATCCGAGACATGAACGATGTCACCTGCCGCACTGCCCGCTTCGATTGCACCGGGCCACCGGATGAACGCATCAGTTCTCACACCGCCTTCAAGGTGCTGTGTCTTTCCGCCGCGATAGATCAGTTGGTTCAGGC
Organism: Ruegeria sp. BHSA162; assembly: GCF_059613385.1. Classification (NCBI taxonomy): domain Bacteria; kingdom Pseudomonadati; phylum Pseudomonadota; class Alphaproteobacteria; order Rhodobacterales; family Roseobacteraceae; genus Ruegeria; species Ruegeria sp. BHSA162. The sequence continues at coordinate 8,385 of NZ_JBXWSK010000104.1, read as the reverse complement.
CGGAGGTCCCCTCATAATGATACATCAAGCCATTGTCAGCCATGATCATGACGACGGTATTATCCGCCTTGCCGGTTTCATCCAGCTTGGCCAAAACCTCGCCGATCCAACCGTCCAGAACCTGCAATTTGTCCGCATGGAAGCCGCCGTTGCGGGATACGGCCTGATCAGGATAAGCAAAGTTCAGCGGATAGAGTGGCCAGTATTGCATAAAGAATGGCGCGTCCTGCGAAGCCAGCCGCTCCAGCTGCTCCAATGCTTGACGCTGATAGCGCAAGTTCATTTCCTCGTATTTCGCCTGGGTCCATTCTTCGCCGGGCTCCATTTCGACTTCGCGAGCCAGACCACCCGCTTCACCTTCTACGCCGGTCACAAGGCCATAGGGTTTGAACCGCTCGTCCAATTGAAACTGGTTGGACTGCCCTGACCAATGGTAACCAAGCATATTGTTGGCGACCATCGCATCACGTGTCATCAAGCTCAGCTGAACCTGCTGATGCAAGGGAAAAGCCGCCCAGTCGAAGCCCTGATTGTGCGGATAGGCCTGTTCAATATCGCCTTGGTGCCATTTCCCGACGTGCGCGGTGTTGTACCCTACTTCCTTGAGGATTTCGGCGATGGTGACCTCCTCGGACCCAAGACCTTCGCCGACCAGGGCGACCTTGACCTCTTCCACGCCCGCGCGCACCGGATGTCGACCGGTCAACATCGCCGTTCGAGTCGGTGTGCAGGATGGCTCCGTGTACATTCGCATCAAAGACATGCCTTCTGTGGCAAAGTCATTGATGTTGGGCGTATCGAAACCGGTGACATAGTTCATCGTCCGGTTGCCCATTTGACCGAAACTCACATCGTCAATCAGAATGTAGAGGATGTTGGGTGGTTGTCCTCCATTCGCGTCACGGATCTCGGCAAGCTTAACTTCTATCTCCGCATCCTGAGCATCCCATTGCTCGCCAAACTGCGCGCGGAGAAACTCGAACTCGCCGTCGTGTATGATAGGCGCTTCTTGGGCAAAACCCGCGCCAGCAATCAGCACCATGGCTGTGGCATGTTTCAATATTGATCTCATCGGTTTCCCTTCCCCTATTTGAATTATATCTTCCCTGCACGCCGCAGCGATTCAGCAATTTCATCCCGAAGACCATCCAAAGACTCGCGGATGTCGCGGGCAATCGGGTACGACCGACTTCCCGGCTCAGTGTTCACGGAGAGGTACTCGTCACTTAGAAGCTGATAGTCTCGGCAGATTTCATCGAAAACGGTGTCCGCCCGCCTTAGGTCCACAATCGCGGCCTGATGGTTCGGAAACAGGATATCAAGGGCGATGCCTTTCATTTCGGAGCTCGTACAATGGATCAGCTGGTTTAGGGGAGTGTTGGACGAATTCACTGTTAACAATAGGTATATCGGGGCATAATACGGTGTAATCAGATGCGTAACTTACTGAAAATATGGGTTTAACCAAAGACACATCTTCTCCACTGAATGAGAGCGGGTCGCCTGCTGCAAAAGATGTTCGGGCGGCACTTCAGCGGCTTATCAGGTCTTCGACTTTCGCGGGTTCGCAGCGCTTGCAGGACTTTCTGGTGTATGTGGTTGAAGAGTCGCTCAATGGTCGGGCCGATGATATTCGTGCCAAGACCATCGCAATGGATGTTTATGGTGGGACCCTGTCAGAGATGTCGCGCCGTGAAAACGTGGTTCGGGTCGATGCTGGTCGCCTGCGCCGAAAGCTTGCTGAGTATTACGCTGCCGACGGGCAGGACGAGAAAACGGTGTTTGAACTGCCAAAGGGTGGTTACGCACCTCGGATTTTGAAAAGCTGCTCCGAAACGGCACAGCCCAGATTCTCAGAGCTGGAAACCAGTGCGCGCGCATGGGCTCGGCCAAGTGTTAGGATTGTCGGGATTATCATTTTAGGCTGTGTTGCGATTGTTTTTTGGATGAGCTCGACAAAGCAGGATCTTCCGACTGATTTATCCGTAGATGGCCTGAGCCGTGACGAGCGCAGCGCAATTTTTAACGCATCCCCAATGCGTCTACAGGCTGTAAATCTGGCCAATACTGGTCGGGACCTGATCTTTCCGGCTTTAGAACCTGCGCGTCTTGAAGCGGCCCTGACCATATTCAAGGGGGCAATTGAAAACGACGACAGCTATTTCGGCGGCTATGCAGGCGCTGCACAAGTCGCCGCCACAATTGCAGTGCTGACATCCGACGTCGACCTCGCTTGGGACATGTTGAACTACGCTGACACTCAGGCCAAAAGGGCCATCGAATTGGCTCCGGAAACTGGGTGGAGCCAATCCGCAATGGCCTGGGTCAAATTTGCCAAGGGAAACTGGATTGACGCCATTGAATTTGCACAACGAGCACAGCGTTTGGCACCACACGACGTCCATGTGCTGGAGTTCGTGTCGCTGGTCCTGCTATATTCCGGTTCATTTGAACAAGTCGTAGCGATTAGCGAGGACGCACTCTCAAAAATTGAGCTAGAACGGGCTTATGTGTTTCAGAACGCAATGGGGTCTGCAAAATTCCATCTGAAGGACTATGAAGGTGCTGTGTCAGCCTTTGAACGAGTAACGGAAAAGGGTGGCCCTGTCGGACCTGTCTCTGTTGCTTACCTAATGGCGTCACATCAGATGTTGGGGAATAAGGCTCAAGCTCAGTCTCTATCAGAACAACTGTCACGCGAGTGGCCGGACAGCCGCGTGGATGCGCTGTTTGAGAAACTTTTTGCAAATCCGAAATACGGGCAAGACCTCGGTGACGCCATGAGACAAGCCAATTGGAAGCCACCAAGTTAGGAGTGTGATTTCGCATTGCGACCGCTTGAGTTTCTCTCAACGGCATTGAGACCGAATGCTCACCAATTGCACCATGTCTGCTTCATTCGAATTCCTGCCATTCGAACGTTACGCAGCGTTGGTCAAAATGGGCTCTAAGCAGGCGTTCGTAGAGTTTGGGCGAATAACTGCATTGCGGACGGAGCGGTCATTCAAAATTCGCCGGAACAGCGTCAATCGCTGGTACGACATGAAAAGCTCGACGGGTCCCGAGGGTCACCTTTGCCGACATAAATTGCGACTTGTGGATAGGCGCAAATAGGTCTGGCCCCAGCAGGCTGAGCCTTTTCGTCTAGCCAATAGGCCATGATCTCGTCTGGTGCCTCACCTGTCTCCGCCCAATTATCGATCTCAGAGAGGAAATTCACCCAAGAAGGACCAGGGCCACCAAAACAGTGCTCCACTCCGGGCATCATGAACAGTCGGACATCCTCGGCAGCACTTGGATCATGTGCAAGTAAGTCGTCATAGTAGCCGACCATCGCCAGCCCGGATTGTGCGTTATCAGACCAACCGGAGTACAACAGCATCTTCCCGCCACGTTCGCGATACATCGACAGATCGGGGTTTGTAGCATTTAAAGTTTCTGCAGCCGCTGACGCATCATTTTCGTATGTGCCGAAATCGAAGTTCTCATACGTCCAGTTGGGATCATGATAGACAAAGTTCTGCATGATCCCATTTCCGAAACTGAAGAATGCGCTGGGAGAAACCGGTTCTTCAAACCCACCCGATCCGACGCCTTCCTGGAAGCCGGCGTCGTCGTCCTGGTACTTCATTCCACCCGTCAACCAGCGGCTCCAACCACCCTCGGCGGTTTCCCCGCCGAATGGGAAACCGTAGTAGAGGCTTTCGCCTGCAGCATCTTTCGGACCGTCGTAGACCACCTTGAACGCGGCGACTTCCTTGGCGCTCAGGCAGCCCTCGAACTCGCCTGCTTCGCATTGCAGGCTTTCAACGTCGAATGTGCAGGTTCGCGGATCGTTGAGGATGCCATCCTCGAGCCCGTCCAACGCATCGCAGGCTGCCAGATAGGAAGTCTCTACCAGCGCTTGTGCTTCCGGCCCAACGACCGCCTGCTCTAAATCGTTCGGGTCGGGGTACATTGCCTGATTGATTTGGGTGGCCTGAACCGCGATACCGGTCCAGTCAACAGCATAGGCGCCTGCAGCGACCGCGTCGAAATCTTCGGGATAACGCAGCGCAGACATTATTGCTTGCCCGCCACCGCGAGAGCACCCGGTGAAGTAGCTGCGAGAAATCTTCTGCCCGTAGTATGCGTCCGTAAGGGCCTTGGCCGTGACCGCGGTCCGATGCACCGCCAGATGTCCAAAATTGACCAAGGCCTCCAGATCGTTAAGAGCCCAGCTGGCATCTGCGGGATGTCCCTGATGTCCGGTATCGGTGCCGACCGTCGCGTACCCAGATTGAAGCGCTCCGTACAGAAGCGCTGTATTCATCACTGATCCGACAAAACCGCCCCCGCCACCCATGACGAATTTGCCATTCCAGCCGTCTGGTAGAAGAAGCTCAAAATGTATCCTGCCGCCGATCACGCCGGTGACCGAGCAATGCGCGGCCGGGTCCTCCGAGGGCTGCACGACGAGATAGTCGACATCCGGAAGCGGAATGAGCGCGTCCAAGTTACAGGCCGGTTGGCCCCAAGCGGCTACAGGGGCGTGCAACGCAAAACCTGCCATGACGATTTTTGCAAAAGCTTTTAACATGCCTTCCCCTTCTTCTTGGATTTGCCATTGGGATAGTAACCTCAAATGGCAATCGTAAACATGGGGCTGTGACATAAGCTATACTGAGCTCGTGTCGCCGTCTGTGGTACGTATTCTGAAAGTCCACGAGGGGCTCTAAGCAGTCGCTCGGTGGACTGCAAACGAATGGCCGCTTTTTGTGAGAAACAACTATTACTAAGACTTTGAAAAATCCGCCATAGTACTTTCGATCTCACGGCAACCATAATTTCTGTAAAAAGTAAGCAAAAGGTAAACAAAACAATAGGTTGATATAACTAAACGCGTCAGATAAACTGAAAGAACTATCAACCTACCAGCCGTGATGGCTGGGCCGCCAATATTGGGATTGGACAGGACGGCACTTCGTTCTCGACGCACTCGATGGCAATGATCCTGATCTCGTTTGAGGTCAGTGTTTTGTCGTCTGGAGTGCGCTCCGAAGCCAGAACATCGCGATCATTGTCTCGAGCGGTTCCTTTATAAGGAACGTATCGATGACGTGTTCGTCTTCTGATCCCAAGGGCAACCCGCCCAATTTCACTATTCCTGAACCCCTGATCAACCTTGTGCGGCTGTTGGCACGCGAGGCTGCGCGTTCGGATTTCGCAACCCGTTGCAACGGTGAAGACCCAGAGGTGGATCATGGTTGATCTGCCGATCACAGAGGATGCCGCCTATCTCAGCGTGCGCGATGTCGCTGCGCTGTTCCGCATCAGCACCAAGACCGTTCGTCGCTGGATCAAATCCGGCGAACTGCCTGCGACACGGTTAGGCCGCGATTGGCGCATTGCGCGCAGCGACCTGCACGCCCTTGCCCAGCAACGCGGCAATCAGGCAGCAGCCCATGTTCTCTAAGGCCTTCACAAAATTCGGCTTTTCCGGCGTTCGGGAAAACGGGGTCATGGATTTCGGATATAAATTCATACCCTTGTTTTCCCGAATGTCCGCAAGAGGGCCGCTATGGGTCTGCCTGTCCTCGTTTGTCCCCTTTTGTCCCCAATTTCAAAACCGAAGAGGTTTATCATGACACACCACCAAGAGATCCAGCTACCAACAACGCTGGCCGAGGTTCTGGACGTCCTGACGTCCAATCCCGACCCCAACAAGAAACGTCAACAGTCCAAGCTGTCCGCGATCTCGCGCATCAGTACATACATGAACCGCCCTCCGTCGGATATTCCGACAGACATCCCGCAACTGCGCAAACTGCTGGCATCGTTGCATCCCGCCGCCTGCGGGGTGAAGCCCAACACCCTCAGCACCACCAAAAGCGATCTGGCCAGTGCCTTGCGTGCGGTCGGGGTGTTGCAAGATTTTGAAGCCAAATCTGAACTGACCCCGGAGTGGGGCGCGTTTTTGACGACCGTGCAATCCACCCATCAGGTTTGGGGCTTGATGCGGTTTGCACGCTATTGCAGTGCCCGGTCGATCTCGCCCAAGGACATTGGTGGCGAAGTGGTTCAGGCGTTTCGGACAACCCTCGACGCTGTGCTGCTGAAGAACGAACCGGCCAGGTACATCCAGTCCATGATCGACACATGGAACCACGTGATTGACAAACACGGTCTCGATCTTCCCCAGCTGAACCGCTTGTCGTCGGCCGCTATGTGGCCCGCCCGCTGACGGACTACCCGGAAAGTCTGCAAGCAGAGATCAAAGCTTATGTCGACCGCTTGGCGCAACGTGATCTGTTCAGCGATGACGGGCCCGACAAACCGCTGCGCGAGACCAGCCTGCGCAACACCGAAGCCCATCTGCGGCAGATGCTCGACGCGCTGGTAACCTCCGGGCAAAGCCCGGAGAAGTTCACCAGCCTGTCTGTGCTGATTACGGCGTGCAATCTCAAAACAGCCATCCTGAAGATCATAGATCGGCGTGGGAGCGACGGTCTGCCGTCCGGGCTGAGTAATGTTGCAGCAACCTGCATCGCCATTGCACGGCATCACCTGAACGCGGAGGAAGCCACCCTCAAGGCGCTTAAAGGCATTCACAAACGGGTCGCTGCAAATCCGCGCGGTATGAGCCCCAAGAACGCAGAACGCCTTGCGCAGTTCAATGATTGGGAGAACGTAGCCTTGTTGTTGAGCCTGCCGGACACGCTGATGGCACGGGCGGACGACAATCCGACCCGGCGCGACAGCGCTCTGGCGGCGATGCATGCAGCGGCACTGACGATCCTCCTGAGCTGTCCCATGCGCATCAAAAACCTCGCGAACCTGGATTTGGACAAACATTTGATCTCTGCCCGCTCGGGGGGCTGAGCGGAGCGTCGCATCTCCGCCCCGGCTACCAGCGATTGCTGGAAGACGCGCGGTCCAATGTGTTCGACGTCGTTGTGGCTGAGGGTCTTGACCGCATCAGCCGGGATCAGGAACATATCGCCGCCTTCTTCAAGCAGATGCGGTTTCAGGGCATCCCGATTGTCACCGTGGCAGAGGGAGAGATTTCCGAACTGCATATCGGCCTCAAGGGAACTATGAGCAGCCTGTTCTTGAAAGACCTGGCTCAAAAGACCCATCGCGGCCTTGAGGGACGTGTGCGCAAGGGAAAGTCAGCCGGTGGGATCACCTACGGCTATGACGTTGTGCGAGACATGGGCGCAGACGGGTCTGTCACCACAGGGGAACGGCGGATCAATGCAAGCCAAGCCTAGATCGTTCAACGTATTTTTCGGGATTACAGCCATGGGATGAGCCCGCGCAACATCGCCTCCAATCTGAACGAAGAAGGCATTCCCGGACCTCGGGGCACATGGGGCGCATCAACCATCTACGGCAACCACCAGCGTGGCACCGGTATCTTGAACAACGAACTTTATATCGGGCGGTTGGTTTGGAACCGGCAGCGTTTCGTCAAGGACCCGGACAGCGGCAAGCGGCAAGCCCGCCCAAACCCTCCTGAAGACTGGGTCATAGAAGACGTGCCCGAGTTACGGATTGTGTCCGATGACCTTTGGAACGCGGTGAAAGCGCGGCAAGAAAGGACGCGCAACGCCGCAATTAGTGATGGCATCAGGAAGCTTGGCCGCTCCAAGCGGGCACGGCATCTGTTTTCGGGTATGCTGACCTGTGGGTGTTGCGGCGGCGGTGTCATCCAAGTCGGAAAGCAGTATTACGGGTGCTCCACTCATAAGAATAAAGGCACCTGCGATAATCGGCTTACGATCAAACGCTCGGAATTGGAGGATCTTGTTCTGTCCGGCCTCAAGGAACAGTTGCTGCACCCTGATCTGATCGCGGAATTCACTAAAGCCTATCAAGAGGAATACAACCGTCTTGCCGGGTCCATTCAACAGGAACGGAGTAACGCGACACGTAATCTGGCGCAGATCGAGCGCAAGATCGCACATCTCATAGACGCCATCAGCGATGGCATGTTTCACGCCAGCATGAAGGATAAGCTGACAGCGTTGGAGGTTCGCAAATCGGAACTCGAAGCCTTGATCGCCTCCGCCTCTGATGAACCACCGGTTTTGCTGCATCCCGGATTGTCCGATGTGTATCGGGAACAAGTCGCCAATTTAACCACGGCATTGCGCGATCCCACTTCGCAAGCTGAGGCATCATCCATCATTCGCGGCCTGTTGTCAGAGATTCGATTGGTCCCGGAAGATGGGGAATATAGGATTGAACTTGTCGGTGAACTGGCAGGTTTGCTTGCGTTGGGTGTGTCCCAGAACGAACAAAGCCGCCCTTGGGCGGCTCGTTCGGTGTTTTGTTGGACTGTTTTGGTTGCGGGAGCAGGATTTGAACCTGCGACCTTCAGGTTATGAGCCTGACGAGCTA
>NZ_JBXWSK010000103.1:0-10373 GCF_059613385.1 Ruegeria sp. BHSA162 | reverse complement strand
ATTCTGAAACACGTTCGGCGAGAGCTATCCTTGCTGCTGCGTCCCTCGTGGCAACCTGCCTTGAAAGGCTGGTGGGAAGGCGACCATGAATGACTTCCTGAACCTCGCCTTTGAAGGGTTCGGGGTCCAAGTCAACAAGTGTCTGGTCCAGTTGGTCAAGCTCTTGAAGACGGCTTTGCAGATTGGCCAACCTTGTTCGGGTTTCGAAAAGGTGCGCGGCCAGTGCTTCGGGGCTGGCGCCCGCAGGACCTTGATGGCGTCCTCCTGCCGGGCGATTTCCTGCTCCAGCCCGGCCACCCGGTCCGACAACCATGAAACAGTTTCGGTTAGTCCTTTGGCTTTTGCATTGATTTGATCCCGAACAAAAAGCTGGGCCAAGGTATCCGCAATCTCAGCCGACTTCTGAGGGCGGTTGGTTGTTGCGCCGATCCGGATGACATCTGAATTCCGGACGTTTTCGATAGATACCACCTGTGTGACGTTTTCCGCGACAATGCCCAGGGCTTCGCTATCCGACCGGTTCGCCGGATTTTGCCAAAATACGGTCCAACGCGATGCGAGGATGGCTGGATTGAACTATGGATCATCCTGGAGGTTTAGCTCCAGCGCCGGACTATGCATCAAACGAGCAGAGCCAAGGATTTCGACTTGGGTATTGATGGCGGAGATGTCGACACCTAGCCCGTCATGGCTTGCGACGGCACGTCGGAATAGCCCGCAGAGCGTGTCAGAACCAACGTCGTTTCGGACCGGAAGCGGGGTTCTATCGCAAAGGGCGAGATCCCCAATCCCAGCAAAAGACCGAGACCCGCGCAGCCGGCGATTGTGTATCTGTCCGGCCATCACAGCCGGGCAAAGGCCAGCAGAACCAAACCGTCCACGGTTTTCTCGCGCCTGTTCGCGCCATGAGGTTTTTCGTCGGTCGTGTTAGGCCTTTGCAAGTGCTTGTGTTCTGTCACCGTTTCTTGGCGTCAATTGCCCTTGAACTCTGCAACCGCCTGCAGCGTCCGCCAAATAATCCAAAATTCGAATGCAAGGCTCGGATTATTGATGTAGTAGTGGTCGGTCCAAAATTTTTCCGAATATCTTCAAGACTTTGTGCGTGCCCGACTTCGGTCTGGGGATAGCCGCTGATTCCGGGGCGGACGCCAAGCCGGGCGCGGTAACCGGGCCATAGGGGCCCCCTGATCTTACCGTGACCAGGCTTCATTGAACGGAATTTGTAGGCGACAAACGCTCTTCCTCCTCTGCCCATGCGGATCTGGCAAAACAACAAGGGCCCTCGGTTTAGAATGTGGTTCATGACGAGCAACAGGACTGCGCAAACCGCCAGGAGTGGCAACAGGGCCAGAGAAACAGCAACATCCATGAAGCGTTTGGTGATACTGAATGTCAGACCTACGCGCGGCGCGGCAAAACCGGAAAAAGCTGCCTGGGAACCAACAATATCGATGCTCATCCATCCCACCCTGAGCGTCTGATATCGCGTAGGCTCAGCGAGAGTTTCGCTGCGGAATGGTAAATACCGAGCTAATGTTAATAGAGTATTTAGAGATCATCATTTGACCATGGCCATCATGCCCGACCGGCGGTGTCCGAGGCTTCATTGCCGGGGCCGGTTGATACGAAATTGACGATGCCCGGGCTGATGTCTGCCGCCGTGAGCCGACCGGTCGCAAACGCGCCGGTATCGATCGAAATCACCCGCCCACTGACTTTTGGATCTGGGACGATGGTATGCCCGTGCACGACCCATTGGCCATCCAATCGAGCGGTGGGCGGGAAATTGGGGTGCCCCCACAAACAGACATGGCGCGGTTGGTCATCGATTGGCAGAGCCGGATCAAGGGCCGCGTGGACGATCGAGACATTCCCGCTTGACCAGGTCAGTGGCCGGTTCTCGAGCCAAGTCAGAACCGGGTCGCCAATCACAGACCGCAACTGATGCGAGATTTGGACAGCATCTTCGCCCAGTGTCGCTTCGGTTATTCCCGTCAGGCCGAACGACGCGAGTGTCTGAAGCCCACCGTTTCCCAGCCACAAGCGACTGGTCCGCTTGGGTTCCTCGATAAATCGAAGCAGCATCTCTTCATGATTGCCCAGCAGACAAATCACTTCACGCTCGCCGTTGTCCGAAAGATGCCGCAGGTGATGCAAAACCTGAGCACTGTAATCTCCACGGTCGACATAGTCCCCAACAAATACCAGAGGAATGTCCGGATCGAGACGGGTCAGCAGTTGCTGCAACAGGTCCAGCCGTCCGTGAATGTCACCAACGACATAGAACCGCCGATCGGGTGCCAGGGTCTCCAGCAGCGATTCCTGCTCAGGCTCGTCGGTGCCCCGCCTGAGTTTTCTGATCCACGATCCTATCATTAGACCTGTTCCCTATCGCGCTGTGGCCCAGGCAGCAATGGCGGACAGGGCCGGCTGACGCGACCGCCGTAGTTGTGAATAACAGGTTATTGAGGCGGGCGCGCAACGCAAGGGTCCTCGGCATTAGAGTGGCCGCCGACAAACAACAGGAGCTTTCCATGCCTTCGATGACTTACAAACCGGCCGCGCAGTGGTCTGTTGAAAACCGCCACGATGCGGCCGCGGACCAGGATATTCTTCTCAGCAACGTCGGTGGTGCATCGATCCGGTTTGAAATCACCGCTGACGATGCCATCCCTGAATTGGAAGCGGCTTTGAGTCAAACGGTTCAACCGAGACGGTCTTTTGCGATGTAGATGAAAGCTGGCGAGCGTCTGTATGACACGGTCCGAGAGCTGCGCGGGCACGATCTGTGTGCCAATATGGGTCGATTTGGGCGATCGCGAGGATCATCGCACTTGTGCTGGTTTTGGCGGCCTGCACCCCGGCTGGTGATGACCCGCGTTCGGTTCTGACGCGCGCGATGCTGGATCGTCAAGGCCAGCCCACATTGCTGACCGAGCGCCCAAATTTTAGGTCAGCGCAACGATGGCCCTGTTCGGTGGCAACGGTGACGTTCAAACCTGGAAGTTAGCGGACGGTGTGTCGCTTTCCCTTCTGGATGCAGTTTTGTTCTCTAGCCGGGGATTGGGCGCGGACTTGATGTCGGCGGATGTGAGTGGAACACGCGCCATGCTGGCCGGGGACGGCTCGGCGCGCCATATCCGCCTGCACAGCTATCTGGACGGCGAATACCAACCCAGCTTTCGCGCATCTCCAACCAACTGGACAGCGTCGCCCTGCGAGAAGTACCTTTGACGGCTCAGACGGTGCTCATGGAAAACGGGACGACACCCTATCGGCCACGCAGCCTGCCGCAGTCCTTCTATGAAACCGCAGGCACCGGGCCGGCCCACTCTCGATTGGTTGCGCTGCCGGATGGTCCTGCCTTTCCGGATTTCGCCCCCGAGCCGCTTGAGTTGCGCGCGCCTCCGCCTTTGAAGGCTCCACCTTATCACCTGGGACCGGGTGATGTGGTGGCGATCATTCGCCCCGCGGGGGTTGCCGAACTTGCTGGCGCGGGCGCTCAGCGGGATACTTTCCCCGTCCGCGATGACGGTACGACCTCTATCCTCGACGCAGGTCGTGGTGCCGCTGACCGTCGCTTCATTGACACTCGGTCAGGCGATTGCCGCGGCCGGACGCCTGACGAACCGGGATCGAGAGCTGGGTACGATCCGCATCTACCGCAGTGGGGATTTGTATCGGATTCCGTTGCGCGACTATTTGGCCCGACCGGAGTTCCGTCAACTGGTCCTTTTGAACGGGGACGCCGTGTTTGCCGATACCAGCTATGACCTGGACCGGGCTCTTGCGTTTTATCGCGATCAGATCGACGTCATCAGCCTGAACCGTCAGGCTCGGGGCCGCCTTGGCCGAACTTGAGCAAGAGGTCGGTTTGCGCCGCGCCGAACTGACGGAGACACGCAAAAATTTCACGGTTCGCAGTCAACTGGGCGCCGAACAGCGCGACTATGTCTATCTAGGGGGAGAGATCAGCAAGAACGCTCGTGTTCCCCTGCCCTACGGCCAGCACCTGAGCCTGGCCGACGCTTTGTTCGGCGAAGGCGGTTACAGCATCAGAACGGCAGACGCGTCGCAAATCTATGTATTGCGTGCCTCTCCCAAACCTAAGGAAATCGGTGTGTTCACTGCCTGGCACCTGGATGCGCGCAATCCTGCGGCATTGTCGATTGCGGCCCGTATGGAACTGCGCCCCAACGATATTGTCTTCATCCAAGAACAGCGGATCACGACCTGGGGTCGGGCGCTGGATCAATTCCTGCCCTCGATGGTCAATGCGGGGCTGGGCGCGGCAAATGGTTGACGCGCCCCGCCCTGCATCGGATATGAGGCCCCACCGACCGATAATCCCCTTGACCTTGGCTGGTCGAAAGGGTCCCTGATGGTCGGGATTATTGATTTGCGTTCGAGGGTTTCATGCAACGGGTATTGATTACGGGCACTGCGGGCTTCATCGGGTTCCACCTGGCCAAGCTGCTGTTGTCCGAAGGATTTCAGGTCCATGGCTATGACGGGATGACGGATTACTACGACGTCACTCTCAAACAACGCCGCCATCAGATGCTCTTGCAGACGCCCGGCTTCTCGGCAACCGAGGATCTGTTGGAAAACTACGAACGCCTCATGCAGGTTGCAGACGAATTCCAGCCCGAGGTTATCGTTCACCTCGCCGCCCAGGCGGGTGTGCGTTACAGCCTTGAACACCCGCGCAGCTATATCGATTCAAACGTTGTGGGTACGTTCAACGTGATGGAGGTGGCCCGTCAGCACAAGGTCGGTCACCTGCTCATGGCATCTACCTCTTCGGTTTATGGGGCAAACGAAGACATGCCCTTTACCGAGGTGGAAAAGGCCGACACCCAATTGACGATCTATTCTGCCACCAAGAAGGCGAACGAAGCGATGGGACATTCCTATGCCCATCTCTGGGATCTGCCCACGACCATGTTCCGGTTCTTCACCGTATACGGCACCTGGGGCCGTCCAGACCTGGCCCTGTACAAATTTGTCGATGCAATTCTGGATGGGCGCCCGATCGACATCTACAATCACGGCGAAATGTATCGCGACTTCACCAATGTGAACGACCTGGTGCGCGGGATCCGGTTGTTGATCGATGCGGTCCCCGTGCGTCCGGACAGCCCCGGGGATATCAAGGAGGGTGACAGCCTGTCGCCGGTCGCGCCCTATCGTGTGGTCAACATCGGGAATGGTGACAAGGTGCGTCTGATGGATTTCGTCGAAGCAATCGAGGAAGCCGTGGGCAAGAAGGCGATCCGGAATTACATGCCCATGCAGATGGGTGATGTTCCGGCGACATGGGCCAATACCGACCTGCTGCAACGCCTGACCGGGTATCGTCCGCAGACCGATTTCAAGGATGGAATCGCTCAGTTCGTCGAATGGTTCCGCGAATACCACGGCAAATGATATAGTGACCCGGACCTGACGTATGCTTGAAACGAACCCCAATTCCCGTCGGATCGCCGTGATCGGTTTGGGCTATGTCGGCCTGCCGCTGGCCGCCGCCTTTGGCAAGATCGGACCGGTTCTGGGCTTTGACATCAATCCCACGCGCATCGACGCGTTGCGACAGGGCAAAGACGCCACGCATGAGGTCAGCGAAGACGAGCTGTCCGCCGCCGGGGGTCTTAGGTTTACCACTGACCCCGCCGATCTGGCTGACTGTAACACGTATATCGTAACGGTGCCCACACCGATCACGGCACAAAAACAGCCAGACCTTGCACCGTTGCTGCGCGCCTCAGAAACGGTTGGACGGGTGTTGAAGCCTGGTGATCTGGTCATCTATGAATCAACCGTCTACCCCGGCGCGACCGAGGAAGACTGCGTCCCGATCCTGGAGCGGGAATCCGGCTTGCGTTTCAACGTGGATTTCTTTGCCGGGTACAGTCCCGAAAGGATCAATCCCGGCGACAAGGCGCATCGCATCGCCGATATCTGCAAGGTCACGTCCGGATCGACGCCTATGGCCGCCGATCTGGTGGACGCGCTTTATGCGCGGATCATCACGGCGGGGACGCACAAGGCCGAAAGCATCCGCGTGGCCGAGGCTGCGAAGGTGATCGAGAACACACAGCGCGATCTGAATATCGCCCTGGTGAACGAACTTGCCATGATCTTCGGGCGCCTCGGCATCGACACCGATGCGGTGCTGCGGGCGGCGGGCACCAAATGGAATTTCCTGCCCTTCCGCCCCGGCCTTGTCGGTGGGCATTGCATCGGGGTCGACCCATACTACCTGACCCACAAGGCCGAGGCCGTTGGCCATCATCCTCAGGTCATTCTGGCGGGGCGGCGCCTGAACGATGGAATGGGCGCATATGTCGTGTCCCAGTTGGTCAAGCGGATGATCCGCGAGCGGATCGAGATGACGGACGCCCGGGTCCTGGTCATGGGGCTGACCTTCAAGGAAAACTGCCCTGATCTGCGAAACACCCGGGTCGTGGACATCGTTCACGAGTTGCAGAGCTACGGCGTGACCGTGGACGTTCACGATCCCCATGCCGACCCGCAAGCCGCACGTGACGAGTATGGGATCGACCTGCTGGAGCAGCCCAAGCCCGGCACCTATGACGGTATCGTCCTTGCCGTTGCCCATGACGCATATCTTGCGATGGATCCGGCCGAAATCCGAGCGTTCGGAAAGGCCCGGAATGTCCTGTTCGACGTCAAATCCTGCCTGCCGCGCCGCGTCAGTGATCTGCGGCTCTGACCCGCGCAGCACACTGAAATGAGAGACATTTTCTGACTGTGAAACCACTGTCCGCAAGGTCGCAGGCCCTGTGGGTTGCCGCCGGCCTGTTCAGTCTTCTGACTGGCGTGCTGGTGCTTGGTCCGCTGTGCTCTGCGTCCTTACTTTTGTGTCCACGCTGAATGGCGCAGCGACCACCGCGCTGATTGCGATGGGGAATGCAGCACGTTCTCGTCGGGTGGGCTCAGGGCCGGAGCCTATTTCCTGTTGCGATATGTGATCTGGCTGGGATTTTTGGATAGCCGCCAAGGGCGGCGGTTTCCCCGGCTACAGGGTCTTGGGTATCGTCGTCGTGTCGAACGGACGTTGGCGTTGGTAGAACGCTGCATGCGGGACAACCGCGTTGACCCACTGACGGCAATACGCAGCGTTTTGGGTCTTGATGTTACAAAATGAAACCGGCGCAAGACTGCGCCGGTTTTGTCTTAGCCACCAAAGTCGTCCAGCATGATGTCTTCGCGATCAACACCCAGATCCAGCAGCATGTTGATGACCGACTGGTTCATGATTGGCGGACCGCACATGTAGAATTCGCAGTCTTCGGGCGCCGGGTGGTTCTTGAGGTATTCCTCGAACAGAACGTTGTGGATGAACCCTGTGTAGCCATCCCAATCGTCGCCCGGTTGCGGGTCGGACAAAGCAACGTGCCACTCGAAATTTTCGTTCTCGGCGGCCAGCTGGTCGAAATCTTCAACATAGAACATCTCGCGGCGCGACCGCGCACCATACCAGAAGGTGATCTTGCGTTTGGTGTTCAGACGCTTGAGCTGGTCGAAGATGTGGCTGCGCATCGGGGCCATGCCCGCGCCGCCACCGACGAACACCATCTCTTTGTCGGTCTCGCGTGCGAAGAATTCCCCGAACGGACCCGAGATCGTAACCTTGTCGCCCGGCTTCAGGTTGAAAATGTAGGACGACATCTGCCCGGGCGGAATGCCTTCGGACCCCGGCGGGGGCGAGGCGATCCGTACGTTGAGCATGATGATACCTTTTTCGTTGGGGTAGTTTGCCATCGAATAGGCGCGCTCGATCGGTTCGGTAACCGTGGATTTGTACTGCCACAGATTGAACTTGTCCCAATCCTCACGGTATTCCTCGGCGACGTCGAAATCGCTGTAGTCGACTTTGTGCGCCGGGGCGGCGATCTGGATGTACCCGCCCGCGCGGAAATTCACATCCTCGCCCTCGGGAAGTTCCAGGACCAGTTCCTTGATGAAGGTCGCCACATTGTCGTTCGACCGGACGGTGCATTCCCATTTCTTGACGCCAAAGACTTCTTCGGGAACTTCGATCTTCATGTCCTGTTTGACGGCCACCTGGCACGACAGGCGGTCACCGCAGGTGGCCTCGCGCTTGGTGATGTGGCTTTCTTCGGTTGGCAGGATCGACCCGCCGCCCTCCAGCACTCGCACCCGGCACTGCGCGCAGGTACCGCCGCCGCCACAGGCCGACGGAACGAACAGCTTTTCGGCTGCCAGCGTCTGCAGCAGCTTGCCGCCGGCAGGAACCGAGATGGTTTTCTCACCGTTGATGGTGATTTTGACGTTGCCCGATGAAACCAGCCGAGACCGGGCCGCCATGATCAGCGCGACCAGGGCCAGAACGATCAGGGTGAAAAGGACAACGCCGAGCGAGAAAGTTTCCATGCCCCTGCCCCTTTACAGTTTGACGCCCGAGAAGGACATGAAGGCCATCGCCATCAGACCTGCGGTGATGAAGGTGATGCCGAGGCCCTGCAGTCCGTCCGGAATGTCGGAATATTTCAGTTTTTCGCGCACGCCCGCCATGGCGGTGATCGCCAGCGCCCAACCGAAGCCCGAGGACAGGCCATAGGTTGCGGCCTCGGCAAAGTTGTAGTCGCGTTCGACCATGAACAGCGAGCCGCCCAGGATGGCGCAGTTCACCGTGATCAGCGGCAGGAAGATCCCCAGCGCGTTGTAGAGCGGCGGGAAATACTTGTCCAAAACCATCTCGAGGATCTGCACCATCGCCGCGATCACGCCGATATATGAAATCAGGCCGAGAAAGGTCAGGTCCACATCCGGGAACCCGGCCCACGCCAGCGCACCCGGCTTGAGGAGGTAGTTCAGCAACAGGTTGTTGGCCGGAACGGTGATGGCCTGCACGACCATGACCGAGATCCCAAGCCCCAGCGCCGTCGAGATTTTTTTCGACACGGCTATGAAGGTACACATGCCCAGGAAAAAGCTGAGCGCGAGGTTTTCGACGAAGATGGCCTTTACGGCCAGTGAGATGAGACCTTCCATCAGTGCGCCTCTACCTGCTGGATCTTGTATTCACGTTCCTCGACCTGGTTCGGCTTCCACGTGCGGAAGGCCCAGATGATCAGGCCGATGATGAAAAAGGCCGACGGCGGCAGCAGCAGCAAGCCGTTGGGCACGTACCAGCCGCCGTTGTTCACGGTTTCCAGGATGGTCACTCCGAACAGAGAGCCCGAGCCGAACAGCTCGCGGATGACGCCGACCAGCATAAGGATCAGGCCATAACCCATGCCGTTGCCCAGACCGTCGATGAAGGACGCCACGGGCGGGTTCTTCATGGCAAAGGCTTCGGCCCGGCCCATCACGATGCAGTTGGTGATGATGAGGCCCACGAAAACCGACAGCGTCTTTGAGATCTCGAAGGCATAGGCCTTGAGGATCTGGTCGACCAGGATCACCAGCGACGCGATGATGACCATCTGCACGATGATCCGGATCGAGCCGGGGATCTGGTTGCGCAGGCATGAGATGAAGAAGGACGAAAACGCCGTCACGAACATCACCGCCAGCGACATCACGAAGGCCACTTGCAGCGACGAAGTTACCGCCAGCGCCGAGCAGATGCCCAACACCTGCAGCGTGATCGGGTTGTTGTCGACAAGCGGGTCGACCAGCAGATCTTTCTTGGTCTGTGACATCAGATCTCTCCTGCTTGCAGCTTGGCCAGAAACGGAGCATAGCCCGCGTCCCCCATCCAGAATTTCACCAGGTTGTCGACGCCGACCGTCGTCAGGGTCGCGCCAGCCAGCGCATCGATATAGAAGTCGGGCCCTGCGGCGGGCATGGTTTTGGCAACCGTGATCTGCAGATCACCCGCATCGTCACGCAGCTTCTTGCCGCTCCAGAGGGCTTTCCAGCGCGGGTTGTCCACCTCGGCCCCCAGGCCCGGCGTTTCCCCGTGCTGATAGAATTGCAGCCCGAAGATGTCGTTGCCATTCGCTTCGAGCGCGATGAAGCCATAGAGCGTGGACCACAGCCCATAGCCGTGGACCGGCAGGATCACCTTGTCCAGCGCGCCGTTTTCGTCGCGCAGCAGGTAGATCACGCGGTATTTCGCCTTGCGGCCGATGCCGGCAGGGTCGTCGGCAAGCGGCTCGCTCAACTCGGGGTCACTGGCGGCGGCAATGTCGTCGAACGTGGCCGGGTCGAACTGGTCGTCGACGAATTCACCCGTCGCCAGCTCCAGCACATGCGGTTCGAAAGCGGCAAAAGCCTCGGCCACGTCGATGCCCGGCTCATAGACCCCCGCGACCTGCAGAACGTTGATTTGCTTGTCCTTGAGCTTGTTGGCCTCTTGCACCGGGCGCAGGCTGACC